>CABMCU010000047.1 GCA_902384685.1 uncultured archaeon
CGCTTTGTGTAATTATTTTTAAAATGACATAGCTCGATGCATCCATCACGGATGATGGGATGCAAAGAGCTAGTCAAGAAAATAGAGAATGGGAACGGCATAAAGAATTTACCGTTCCCTGGGCAACCTATGATGCCCATAGGCTAGGTGAATGTAAACGTGTGATAGATCTCCGAAAAGCATTTTTTAAATTGGATCAACCAGTCCAACGAAGAGAATTTCAACTCTCTCAACTCACTGTTTTACTTCTGTTAAAACTCATGTTCGATATTTCCTATCGAACATTAGCAAGTGCCGTAAAAGATCTGTCTATTTATCAGGCACTTGACATGAAACGAGCACCATGCTACAAGACTATTCAGAACACCATGCAATATCTCACAGAATGTGTTCTGATTGAGATCAATCAAGGATTGATCCCCCAGACCACCGCTCTCGGTGGTCTTGATAGCAGCGGGATGAAAACCCATCGACGTGGAACATGGATTGTGCTCCGATTTCATTTACCACAGCATCGACGCGATTTCAAAAAGGTCCATCTTTTCGTGGATCTCATTTCCAAGAAAATCTTATATTGTCTTGTAACCGATGGAAGAGCCTCTGACGCAAAACAAGTGAAAAAACTTCTGAAAGGCTGCCAGTGGACACGGGTTGACATCATTCTTGCTGATGGTGGATATGACTCCAGAGAATGTTTCAACGCAATTACCGGTGTTGGAGCAACACCAGGCATTCCAGTCCGACGGAATGCCACAACCCGGAATCCCTGGTGCACCAGCAGGAAAAAAGCAGTACGTGCACAACGACAAGATTATTCCCAATGGAACGAACAAGTGAATTATCGAATGCGATGCGTGATCGAATCGATTTTTTCAGGGTTGAAACGAAGATTCGGTAAGCATTTATTCAGTATCAAAGAGCTGTTTAGACTGGTGGAGACATGGCTAAGAACAATCCTGTGGAATGTCCTTATTTATCCGAGGTGAGAATTATTACACAAAGCGAAATAAAGCGAAAAGCTTATAGCTATGAGGTAGGTTTAACGGTTAAAAACACAAGTCAAATCAAAAAAATTTAAATTACTGCATAATCTTGATGAATGTAATACGATACGTGGGAGTAGAAATTATTAATAAACACAAAATATACAATTGGTGAGGAAACAGAGGAATGAAAATTGCAATGATCGGCTGGGAATACCCACCATTTAAAGTAGGAGGTTTAGGTACCCACTGTTATGGGTTGACCCATGGACTTGCCGATAAAGACGTACACATAGACTTCTATATGCCGAAGCTCAGACAAAAAGTCAAGAGTGATAACAAGAATATTACTATTATTGAGGTTGGAGAAGCAGAGGTATATCCGTACGACCGACCTGATGATAAAGAATTAGGTGGAAAATTCTTTGATGCGGTCTATCGATACAATGATTTGCTAGTTCAGAGGATGAAGGGGAAGTATGATTTAATCCATTGTCATGACTGGCTTACAATGAAAGCAGCCGTTGCCTTAAAAGAAAAACTAGGTATTCCTCTTGTTCTGACTGTTCATTCAACAGAGTATGATCGATCAGGTTGGATCTATCCAAACCAATGGTTCATTGATATCGAACGAGAGGGTATGCAGAAAGCGGACCGCATCATCGCAGTCAGTGAGTTCACCAAAAGAGTCATTGTTGAGAAATACGGAATAAACCCGGATAAAATCACCGTGGTACATAATGCAGTCTATCCAATCGGAGAAGGGGAAAAACGAAATCTTATCCTATTCTTGGGAAGACTAACGATACAGAAAGGCCCGGAGTTCTTCCTAAAAACTGCAAAAAAAGTATTAGATTACGAGGACGCTCGATTTGTAATTGCAGGATCTGGAGATATGCTTCCTCGTTTAATTGAACAAGCTGTTCATATGGGGATATCAAATAAAGTCATTTTTACGGTAAAACTGACGGAAGAGGAAGTCAAACATATCTATAAAATCTCAAGTATTTACGTCATGCCATCAGTTAGCGAACCGTTTGGTATCACCGCTCTGGAGGCAATTTCCGCGGGAACGCCAACAATTGTGTCAAAAAGCGCTGGTGTTTCTGAGGTACTGAAGAATTGCTTCAAGGTCGATTTCTGGGATACCGATGAGATGGCAAACAAGATTATCGCGCTTTTACGATATGATTCCTTGCGGGATGTCATGAGGCAAAGTTCAAAAAGGGAGATACAATTATTTACCTGGGACCGCGTCGCAGAACGGACGCTTGATGTCTACAGGGGTCTCGCCTAATATGCCATCCATATGTTTCTATTTCGAAGTGCATCAACCATTCAGATTAAATCATTTCTCGGTGTTTAATATTGGAAATACAAGGGATTTTCATTCCACTTATTTTGATGAGCGTCTTAACCAAAAGATTTTTGAAAAAGTAGCAAGGAAATGTTATCTTCCTACCAATAATTTGTTATTTGACTTGATACGTAAATATGATGGAAAATTTAGAATTTCCTATAGCCTCACTGGAACGTTCGTTGAATATTGTGAGAAATACCTTCCGGAACTTCTCGATAGTTTCAAGGAATTATTTAAAACCGGTGCCGTTGATCTCATCGAAGAAACTTATTTTCATTCTCTGTCTGGACTCTATGATGATCTTACTGAATTTGAAGACCAGATTAAGATGCATAGGCAGATGATTAGGCGGACCTTTAATTATAAACCAAAAGTGTTTCGAAACACCGAGGCAATCTATGATAATAGAATTGCACAAAAAATTGCTGATCTTGGATATAAAGGAATTATCACTGAAGGAGCAGAAAAAATCCTGGGATGGCGTTCACCAAACTTCGTCTACAAACCAGTGAATGCAAATATCAAAGTCCTTTTGCGTAACTATAAACTCAGTGATGATGTTGGGTTCCGATTTTCTGCGCGTAACTGGCCCGGTTTTCCTCTTACCGCAGATAAATATGCGAACTGGATGTCCAACTCGTTTGGTGACGTCATTAATCTCTTCATGGATTACGAAACCTTCGGAGAGCATCAATGGGTAGAAACAGGGATCTTTGAATTCCTCGAACATCTCCCTGATGAAGTCTTCAAACATGATAACCTTGATTTTGCTACAGTAAGTGAAGCTGTCGAGCGTTATGACGCAGTCGGCGACATAGACTCTCCATGGGCGATTTCCTGGGCAGATGAAGATAGAAATGTGTCGACATGGCTTGGGAATAATATGCAGATCGCTTGCTTTAATGAGCTGAAAGATATAGGCCGAAAAATCAAAAAGAAAGGAGATAAAGATCTCCTGTACATCTGGCGATTACTCCAAACATCAGATCATCTCTACTACATTTCAACCAAAGGCTTTGAAGACGGCACTGTCCACGCGTATTTCAGTCCGTATGACATCCCATATGATGGTTTTATTAACTACATGAACATCTTACAAGATTTGAAGGAAAAAGCTGAATCGCGGTGAGGAGATCTAACATATCATGAAGATTGTGCATTTTTCCTGGGAGTATTTCCCAGTTATCTACGGTGGGCTTGGTACATTTGTCACCGAGATTACAAAAAAGCAAATAGAACTTGAACATGATGTCACTGTTTTTTCACTTAACAGGGATAATACCCTTGCTACCTCTGATCAGATTAATGGTGTAGAGGTATACAGACCGAAAATGCTTGATCTCAGTAAACCATTTTACCTTTGTGTAGATCATGAACTCCGTTCGTGGGGACCTTATTTCAAATTTTTTGCTGATGTGTTAAGCTACAATATTATGTCTGCATCGCAGCTCGTTAACTCGCTCATTCGGAAAAATGGGCGGTCATTTGATATTATTGACGCACATGATTGGCTCGGGGTCATGGGAGGAATGATTGCAAAAAAAGAGCTCAATATTCCCTTATTTTTTCATGTACACTCAACTGAAGTAGGACGATCTATGGGACGCGGATCACATACAATAAAAGACATGGAATTCGAAGGAGGGCAAGTTGCTGATTGCGTAATTACCGTTTCAAATGCAATGGCAGACGAGCTCCTAAAACTTGGTTTTCCTCAAGATAAAATCCGACCATGCTGGAATGGAGTCGACCCAGCAAAATACGATCCTGAGAAAGTTAAAAAAGAAGATCGACTCGCTCTGCGACGATATTACGGTGTCCAAGATCACGAAACACTCTTGTTTTTCATCGGTCGTCTTGTTACAGTTAAAGGGGCGGATAAATTAGTGCGAGCTATGCCCTTGGTACTGAAAGAATTCCCGAACACAAAATTATTGATTCTTGGCGTCGGAGATATGAGCAATGAAATTCAGTCTATCATTGATAACTTAGGTATCCATGATAAAATAATTATGCGAACAGAATTCGTAAGCGAAGAAGAAAGAATCCGTCACTATGCTGCAGCAGATATTGTCGTACTCCCCTCACTTTACGAACCCTTTGGTATTGTCTGTACTGAAGCCATGTCAATGGAGAAACCAATCGTCGTTGGTGCACGGGGAACAAACGGAATGCGAGAACAGATCATTCCCTCTGGCGAAAAACAATGTGGAATTCATATCAATCCCTTCGAACCAAAAGATATTGCTTGGGGAATCATCCAAGTAATCCAAGCACAAGAAAAAGCGGTGCAGTGGGGAAAAAACGGCAGACAGCGAGTCTTAGAGGAATTCAGCTGGGATGCAGTCAATCGGCGAACCCTTGATATTTACAAAGAATTTTTACGATAAGTTTTTTCATTAGATTGCGTTTACACGCGTAGCGATGAGGCATTTATGCGAGAATGGATTGTTACGAATGGTCTCGGTAGCTATGCATCCCTAACATATTCTGATGAGGCAACAAGCAAATTCCATGGATTACTCGTTGCAAGTTTAGAGCCACCAACAAAACGATGGATGTTTGTCTCCAACGTCACCGACAGAGTAAAGATTAAAGATCGCATATATCCCCTTAAAAATCATAAATGTAAATTCTTGTGGGATTTCTTCCCCTCACTATTATATGATATCGATGGCGTAAAAATCAAAAAAACCTTTTTCATGGAACATGGAAAAAATACGAGCATTGTCAAATACACGGTTGACACAAATAAAGCACTGATTCTTTCTCATATTCCTATGGTTAATTCTCGACATTTTTACGACATGACTTCACCAGGTTCTGCTTCATTTCTTCAGAATGTTATGAACGAAGGAGTAATTGTTCGACCTAGTAATATCAACAAAACACTCAAAATGATATTAAAAAACTCATCTTATTTACCCGATGGATATTGGGAAGAACTCTACTATAAAAAAGATCGAGAACGGAATGACTCTTGGAGAGACCATAATTTTCATATTGGCGAATTTCAGATGTCTCTTAATAAATCCACTGAGTACTATCTCCTTTTCACAATAGAAAATGAACTGCAGCATGATCCTTTAACTATCTACGAACGAGAAATACTTCGGAAAAAACAATTACTAGCACGGGCAGGTCTACCCCGCCAATGTAACACACTTGTGTTATCAACTGATAATTTTATCGTAAAAAAAGGCACAGGAAAATCAATTGTTGCAGGATACCCTTGGTTTAGCGATTGGGGACGCGACACACTCATTGCATTACCAGGTACTACTCTAGTAACGAAGCGATTCGAAGACGCGAAACAAATTCTTCAAACATTTAGTAAATACTGTAAGAATGGATTAATCCCTAATGTATTTGGTGAACGAGATTCTCAACCAATATACAATACTGTGGATGCCTCGCTGTGGTATGTGGATCGTGTGTACCAATATCTCAAATACACCAATGATTTGAGTTTTGCTGAGGAACTCTGGCCGACATTACGATCAATTATTGAAGGTTACAGAAAAGGTACAGACTATAATATTTACATGGATAGTGATTTTCTTATCAGCCATGGCAAAGGACTTACTTGGATGGATGTAAAACTTGGGGATTACTATCCAACACCACGATCAAAAAAAGCCGTAGAAATCCAAGCCCTCTGGTATAATGCCTTACAAATTATGAATACTCTTTCAATACGTTTAGAAAAAGACAATTCCTATAGCGAATTGGCACGAAATGTTAAAGATAGTTTCAGATATCAATACGATTACCCATACGATGTCATTGATACGAAGGATCTTTCGATGCGACCAAATCAGATTTTCCTTGTCTCTCTTGATTTTCCCCTTATCGAAAAACAAATGCAGGAACGAATTGTCGCTGAAGTGCAGAAGACGTTAGTTACTCTCTTTGGTTTAAGAACCCTCTCACCTCAGGACTCCCGATATAAAGGAACCTATCTTGGGAATTATAACAAGGATCTTGCGTATCATAACGGGACAGTCTGGCCGTGGCTAATGGGTCCATTCATTAAGGCATTTGTAAAAGTAAAAAATCATGAACCTAACCAGAGACGATATGCATTTCAAAATTTCTTACAACCAATGATTGGCGTGTACGGCGACCTCTGGGACGGTTCGATTCATGAAATTTTCGATGGAGATCCCCCGTATACGCCTCAAGGCTGTATTACACAAGCTTGGAGTGTTGCAGAAATATTACGTGCTTGGGTGGAAGATATTGAAAACATAAAACCAAAATATGAGCTGCTTCTTTTACATGAAATAGGCATTTAATACGTACTGTTCAATCATCCTGTTCGTATTGAAAAATGAAGCGTTTATTGCGATGCAGCTTCTCATAGTTCGTATCCAGTTATCTCGGTCGTTGTAGAACTTCGGAATGATCCACGTCTCAAGTTTATTATACAGGTCGTCACGGTCATTATCATCATCAGACTCCAACTCATTTGATTTTCTTGTACCGATTGCCCATCCGGTGATGTTTTCTACTCGTCCCTCAATCCACCAACCATCAAGAGTACTAAACTGAGGTACACCATTATGTGCTGCTTTCATCCCTGATGTTCCTGAAGCTTCCTGTGGTCGTCGTGGTGTGTTCAACCAGAGATCAACCCCGGCAGTCATGAGTTTTGCGATTGCAATATCGTAATTATGGATATAGGCGATTTTTACTTTTCCATTGATGTTTTTCATCGCTGAAAATATCTTTTTAATCCTATCTTTTCCTGAACCGTCTTTTGGATGTGCTTTACCTGCATATATAATTTGAATTGATCCTGCTTTTTCTGCTAAACTCATCAGCCGCTGTGCATCAGAGATCAATAACTCTGGTCGTTTATACGCAGTCTGTCTCCGGGCAAAACCAATCGTGAAATAATCATAGTTCATTCCTACGTTGTACCTATTGTTTACAAAATCAATAAGCTTCTTTTTTGCTTCCATATGTGCTGCCCATATGTCTTTCTTATCGATACCAAACGCTCCCCGAAGCGTGTATGGATCAGATCGCCAACCTGGAAGATACTTATCAAACACACGTTGGAACGATTCGGAAACCCATGTTGGTGTATGCACACCATTTGTTATCGAATCGATTGCATATCCTGGAAACATCAATCGTGATACTTCTCCGTGTTTCTTCGCGACACCATTGACATAGTGGCTAAAAAAGAGCGCAAGTCTCGTCATATTTAATTTATTTTCAAAGGTGAACTCATGTAGTAAAGAGTCAGGAATTAAATCTCCGATCATCGATTTTGCAAGAGGTAAATCATACTGGTCATGTCCTGGGGCGACAGGAGTGTGTGTCGTAAACACACATTGATCTCTGACTTTTTCTACATCCTTCAATTGATCATAAAGTTCAAGAGTACCCAGAGCAGCATGTCCTTCATTCATATGATATTTATCAATGGTTCGATACCCCAACGATTCTATCGCACGAACACCACCGATCCCCAATACGATTTCCTGTGCGAGACGATATTTGTTGTCTCCCCCATAGAGATACTTGGTAATTTCTCTGTCATAATTTGAGTTTGCCTCAAGATTGGTATCAAGGAAAAACACGGGAACGATATAACCACCTGTTCCTTGTACTGGATAGTACCAAATACGAATGTTGACGTCTCTCTCCTCAATTTTTACACAGGTTTTACTCGGTAAAAGTTTGAGGAAATCATTTATATTAAAATTATACGGAAGTTCGATTTGATTTCCTTCTAAATCGATTTCTTGATAAAAATATCCTTTCTCAGAAAGGAGTGTTACCCCGACAATCGGAACGTTAAGATCTGCACATGATTTCAAAGTATCTCCAGCAAGTACGCCAAGACCACCGCTATAGGTCGGTATATGCTCATCAATTCCTATTTCCATGGAAAAATACGCGATTTTTGGTTTTCCTGTTGACCGTACCGTATTATTTGTTTCTGTTTTTATTTCCACCGTTGATGTCTCCATTATTGCATCTTCCACCTTCAAAGTAATGCGATTCAAACGAAATGACACTTTAAACAAGTATACAGTTTATCTTTCTTTCTCTTTTCGTTTTCACTCTAAGAATACATAATATTGTCGTCGTCATCGTAATCCTCTTTTTTGATATTAATACTTTTTTTTTTAATTGGTTTTACTTGTTGTTTCAATCCAACAAACCGAAAATCATTTCGTAATAATCTAATATATATTTTATCTGGTAATATATCGAGTTTCGTGATTCCTTTGATTTGAAATTTTTGTAAAATCCGTTCAACAATTTTCTGTGAGATTCGCAACTTCGAAGCAAGTTCGAAGGTTGTGATAGGGTAATTTTTCTGTAATATTTTGATGATCTGTTCCTCTAACGATCCTCGGATAATCTCTATCATACGATAGCCATGAATTTATATGCACTCGTATGCGCGCATCCCTTTTTTATCGTTTTTAAAGAGTTTTTCCACATCATCCCGCATTTCCGGAGGATATCCCTCTGGGAATTCAATGCATCCTTTACAGACATCAAATCCGATTGCTTTCTTTAACCCTTCAATACTTATATATCCTAGAGAATCAGCTCCAATCTCCTGTGCAATCTGATTCGACGACTTAATATTACCGTCGCTGTTTCGTGCGATAAACTCTTTTTTACTACGCATGTCAATACCAAGATAGCATGGCGCGATAAGAGGTGGGCACCCAATTCTTACATGTACTTCTTTTACCCCAACGTTTTTCATTCCTTGAATGATCTTGCGGATATTGGTTCCACGAACAATCGAATCATCTACTAATACAACTCGTTTATCTTCAAGAACAGCACGGAGAAATGATAATCCTTCTTCAACTACTTTCTCTCGGTGCTCCTGTGTTTGTTGAATAAATGACCGCTCATCTTTATCTTTCATGATTCCTTCATCAAGGGGGATTCCAGATTCCCGTGAATAACCGATTGCATATCTTCTCCCTGATTCAGGAACTGGTATCACAAGGTCTGCATCTGCTGGGTGTTCCTGTGCAAGTAAACGCCCAATTTCCTGACGAGTTGTGTGGATAGATCGTCTGTTTATACGTGAATCAGGTTTTGCAAAATACACAAACTCAAACATACATGGAAGTTCCTGTTTCTTTATAATCTGCCTTTCGTATATATTTCCCTTTGGATCAATGATAATGACAGAGCCACCAGGGATGTCTTTTACATACTCAAAATTAATTTTTTTGAAAACCCGTGTCTCTGAAGAAAGACAATACGTTCCTTCTGATTTTCCGAGGGCAAGCGGTCGAATTTTTCGAGGATCGGTCATAGCAAACAGATACGGTTTTTCTCCTGAATCAGCGATGTATAAGACTGAGTAACTCCCCCTTGCTTTTTTCATGACATGTTCACATGCGGAAAAAATTACTTCCGGGGTTAGTTCTTTTTTATAAAGTTCATCAGCCATGGGGAGTAGGAGACATTGGATATCACAATCAGTACGTGGTTTCCTCTCCGTGATGTTCGAAAGTTCAGAACAATTGAAGATATTTCCATTATGTACTGCTGCTAAAAAAGGATTTACTAGATATTCTGGTTGTGCATTCTTTTTTAATGATTCTTCGTCATCCATTCCAGCGGTTGAATATCGTGTATGGCCGATGCCGATGTTTCCTGGTTTGTTGATTTTTTTCTCTTCATTAAAAACATCTCGTACAAGACCAGAGTCTTTTGTTACATGTATGTTCCCGTCATACGTAAGCATACCAGCGGATGATTGGCCTCTGTGTTGGAGTGTAAATAAACTATGGTAAATAAGATGTGAAACAGGCCGCCCCCCAATAAAACCAATGATACCGCACATGTATGAACGGTGATTGAGATTGCATATTTATAGGTTTTCAACATCGATAGAGAACAAAAATTAGATTCTCTTAAAAAAAATTCTTTCTATTTCATTCATAAAAACATGGAGATTCAATTAGGGTTAAAATAAGAATTTTACTGATTTATTTGACTCGCGATGTGGACACGTATATTGACAAATAGAGGTCTTGAGATAACCTTAGTAAGATGCTGTATCTAATTTCCTATCAGTAAGTATAGCACCGAGGGAGCAATACGATTTGGAAGATTCATTAAGGATGCAATTTCGACCTGAGCATATAATTATTCAGTTTTGGATATCTATTCCCGATACCCCAACTGATATGGAGACGGAGGAGGAATGGAAAATTAATACTAAAATACTTCATTTTTGTCCTTAGAAGAACATACATTTTCCAGTAATCCAACCCAGGTTCGCCTAACATTTCTATCGTCTTACCCCCATTGATGCTATTCATTCATATTTTCCCTCTGGCATCAGGATTTATAATGAGAGTAATAAATATTTCCTACAGAAATTTAGTCAAAACTCCATAATCTATTGGTAAAAATGTTATTTCGTTCAAAAATAAACAAAGGATCATAGGAAATGAATGTATCCCTCATGTCGATTGATAATGAATCAACAAACCGATACCTAGTCGTTTCACCTGAACAATCTTCAATGGGATACCATCCTCTTCACTTTTGATCCCTTCACCCTCTGCAACCGTCGGTGTCTCTTTCCCTCCTATAATACAGGGTTTGATGAAGATAAAGAGATCATCGACAACCTTGTTTTTCAGAAAATTCCAAATTATTGTGCCGCCACCTTCCACAAGAAGAGTCCGAACACCTTTCCGATACAGGAAATCTAGAGCACTTTTTACGTCTATCAATCCAGTTCTATCCGTCTTACAACTGACCACCTCGATATGTGATCCGTTGTAGGTTTTTTTCTTTCCTTTCGCAATAATAATCAGCGTCTTGGATACATCGTTTAATACCAATGCATGGGATGGTGTTCTTCCCTCGCTATCAAGGACAACACGTAACGGTTGTTTTGGATGTTTTACGTATTTTTCTTTCACGGTGAGCTTCGGATTGTCAGTAAGAATCGTCCCTACCCCTACGAGCACTGCATCGCACTCATTGCGAAGCCGATACATTCGTTCGATGTCTTCATCACAGGATATATGCATTTGTTTCCGTGTCGGTGATGCTATTTTTCCGTCAGCTGACATTGCACAATTTATGATTACCCGAGGTCGTTTCATTCCTTTTCACTTTGGATACAATGGACAATTTTTCTTCTTCTCTGGGCAGATCTGTTTTGTCTTGCATGAAGGTCCTACGTTTCTAAAAATCAATGGAGCAACTTTTTTTACTTCCTTCAACATTTTATTCGCAAGCATACGGATTTCCCATTGCGCATGCAGACAGCAACGCAACTCAAAAAAATTCAGAAGTGAGCGGGCATTCATCGTCACCATAATATTTGTACATGTTGCATTTGGAAGGACATACCTGGCGTCCTCCGCCGGTATCTTGAGTCCTAGTAATTTATTGTAATGCGCCCAGATGACCCCCATGGTTTCTTCATAGGCTTTCTTTGTTCTCATGTTCTTCCCAATTGAAGGGGGAGTTACGTAGTTCGGCTCGTTGAGATTTACATACCGCTGGCTTTGCTGTGAATAACTCGCGATGCGATGCCGCACCAGCTGATGGGTAAGCGATCTGCTCACATCACTGATCGCAAACGTAAAGGAGGCATGCTCGATAACACTGGTATGTCCGAGCTTTAAGACCTGCTCCAGAACCGCTGAGTGTTCTTTCTTTGGTGTTTTCTCAAGATTCTCTGGTTTTATCTTGCTATGGGTCAGAATCGCAGCCATCGCAGGTAGTTTCTCAGGACTTGAGGTATATCCTAAGAGTTTTACATTCATATGAATCTCAATACCCATTATACTATGAACCGTTTAAGTGTTTTGATGCTTCACTTTTTTTTCATATTGAAAATCGATTAAATCGTCTATATCTTCAAGATATCGCTGACTTTAGTACGTTTGGTTGAGCTGATCCTTGTCATGTGGTTATACCTCGTCATGAGCATCTGTTCTTCCGCATAACTATCTTAAACTCCGCGTTGAATACAGGATGCGATTTTGCATGGAAGTACCTTTAGAAAAAAACCATGGACTAGTCATTCTTTCTTTTTTCCTGATACCTACAATGATGTTGATTGTCGGTTATGTTCTCTTCCCGTACCCGCCATCGTCACTGGCAAAACAGCTTTCGTTTCTCCCTTTGTTTCTTGGTCTGATTTTCTTGGGTATTGGATTTTTTTATAAAAGAAAAAACACTGCGAGTGTGTTAAAAATCGTCGGTTGGGGTTTATTTGCGTTTTTCTGGGCGACCATGCCAAGCTTCTTGTATCTTTCTGAGGGTGGTGATGTCTTCAATGGTGCTGTTTGCGTCATCGGGGTCTACGTGCTTATCTATATGGCGTATCATGAATGGCTTTCTCTTAAAAGAGACAACTATGTCTCGTGTTTGAATTGGATTGCTGGTGGCACCTTTCTTGCAGGGATAATCTATTTTACAATTGAAAACGGTATACTCCCAGGATTAAAGGAATGGTTAATTGAAAATGTTGCCGCGCAAACTACTGATCTCTTGCATCTTTTCGGAATTAACGCGATAAGAAGTCAAGATCTTATCATGTATAACAACATGCCTGTGACGATTATTTTCGCATGTACTGCAATTCAATCCATGGTCCTTTTTGTTGGTATGATTGGAGCATTATCGCAGGTGAATTTAAAGCGAAGGACTCTTGGTTTATTAGTAACGGTCGTCCCGATCTACTTCTTGAATCTCATCCGTAACGCAGGTGTTGTATATATGGTGGGAAGCGGCATAGTCTCATTTGAGATTGCTCACAATGTGATTGGAAAAGCAGGGTCTTTACTTGCTCTGATTGTCCTACTGTTTGTCACCTTTAAAATCGTACCAGAACTGTATGATGAGATCGTCGGTATCATCGATTTATCAAAACGAAAAGGACCTGTTGAGCTCTTTCTTGGACGATTACTGGGGAAGAAACACGATGCGCATCGCTAATGGTGGCTTTTCTTGGATTGTAATATCGTTTGCGTTTGCCTTTGTATTTATCGGTGCATCATTCTTCTCGACAGGGCCTTTACTAATCTTTTTAGGTGTTGTTTCTGTGTTTTTATTTTTAATATCTTGTCTTTTAATCGTTTTTTTCCGAGACCCTGAACGAACCATCGGTCATGGGATTGTCGCGATTGCGGACGGTAAAATAAGAGAAATACAGCGCCTCCGTGATGCTGAGGTTGGAGACTGTTGGCGAATTTCCACATTTATGAACATCCATAATGTACATGTGAATCGCATGCCATTCGATGGGCTCATTCAGACAGTCACCCATCATGACGGAAGTCATGTACCCGCTTTTAAGAAAGAATCTGATTCAAATGAACGTATGGTTCTTCTGATAAAAACAGATATCGGGTTAATGAAGATTGTTCAGATAGCAGGAACAGTTGCACGCCGTATCGTCCCTTATATTTCGGAAGGTGATTTCGTAAAAAAAGGTGGGAAACTTGGGCTTATTCGACTTGGTTCTCGTGTTGACCTGTATCTTCCGACAAAAAAAGTTAAAGCACTTATTATTCATGTACAGGACAAAATAAAAGCAGGAGTTGATACAATTGCAGAAATCCATGATTAAGATACTTTCTCTTGCCGATATTATCACTATTATTAACGCGGTACTAGGGTTTCTTGCTCTCCTTATGGTATTTTCAAATCAAATCCAGATCGCAGCTTCATTGATTTTACTTGGTCTTCTTACCGATGGCCTGGATGGCGTGGTTGCCCGACGCATGAGGAAAAGCAGAATAGGAGAGTATCTTGAAGCCATCGCAGATATGGTTTCGCTGTCGATCGCACCTCTTGCACTTCTCTATAAAATTTACTATGATACGGTTTTCTCTCAACTGTATTTACAGCTACTCTTTGCTATCGTGCTGGTATTTTCTTTGATTTGTAGCATTATTCGCCTCTCATCTTTTTCTTTTTTTAAACAGAAACAGTTCTTTTTTGGTCTCCCGACATCCGCGAGTGCGATTTTTCTGGTTTTGATCGCATTTTTCAAACCAGATATCTGGTATATTCTTCCCATTATCATCATCCTTTCACTTGCGATGATCTCTTCGATTCTGTTCCCAAAACCAGGATTGAAAGTTAACCTCATGGCCGCTATTTTTATCCTTGCAACTATCTTACTTGACGGTATGTATTTGAACATTGCACCACTTCTGCTTCTTACAGCGCTTATGTGCTATATCATTTTTGGACCAATCTATCTGCAGTTCAAAAGAAAAAGGGCTGGTATTGGAGTGGAGGATACTCATAATTGACAACATCGTTGTTTGTAGAACAATGTGATATGAAAAGAAACGTTGTCGATGGTGAAAAATAATTCGTTGAATAGCACACAAACATTTCTAAACAAAAATCGCATTACATACTGCTATTATGGACGATATACCAAAGATAGGTATTACAGGCATGCCAAGTGTTGGAAAAACACAGACGCTTGTCAAAATCATCGAGAAAATAGAAAAAAGCGGCTATAAGCTTGAAGGGATGATCACGACCACGCTTATTGAAAAGAAGAAACGCGTGGGTTTTTATGTGGAGGATTGGCAGACAAAAGAAAAAGAAGTTTTTGCTCGTCTTGACATGGATTCTAAGGATAAAGTTGGAAAATATGGTGTTGACCTTGGTGCACTTGAACGAGTCGGTGTGCATGCCATCGAAAAAGCGATCAATGATGAAGATATCGATATTATCGTCATTGATGAGATTGGGAAAATGGAGATGTTGTCAGAGAAATTCTGTGACATGGTCATTGAGGCGCTTGATTCTGATAAGCCGATTATGGTGACGTTGCATAAGAAATCTCGGACACCGCTGCTCCAGGATATCCGCAGGCGAGATGATATCCGCATCCTTGAGGTCACCGCCGTGAACCGGAATCTTCTTCCGTATAAAATTGAAAAAATCATGGCTGAGAAACTCCCTCCCTTGTTTTAACCATGACCAACGCACCAGCTGATCTCATAAAAGAGGGAACCACCAATCTTTTTGTGTATAAAAAAAAGACGACTGTTAAAGGACCAAGCATTCGAGATGAAAACCCTTTCTATAATCCTTCTATGGAATTAAACCGGGATATTTCTATCCTTGTCAATCAGTGGCTTTTAAACAATAGTATGAAGCATGTTCATATCTTGGATGGGCTGGCAGCAAGCGGGATTCGAGGAGTCAGACTTGCTCATGAGCTCAGCGGAGATTTTACCGTAACAATCAATGATTGGAATGAACAATCGTTTTCATTGATTCAACAGAATATTCAAAAAAACTCGTTACAGAATATCTCTGTACTTCAACGTGATCTAAATACTCTCCTTTCAGAGCGTCGATATCATTCTATCGACATCGATCCGTTTGGTTCACCTGTGTATTTTTTTGATGCTGCAGTACGAAGTGTGTATAACAAAGGGATTCTTGCGTGTACTGCGACTGATACCGCTGCGCTCTGCGGTGTGTTTCCCCATGTGTGTTATCGACGATATGCTGCTTGGCCGTTGCATAATCCCGCGATGCATGAAATAGGATTACGAATTCTTCTTGGTTGTCTATGTCGTGAGGCGGCGAAGTACGACCGTGGCATCGAACCATTGCTGTGTTATACCACTGATCATTATATACGCTTATATGTTCAAGTGAATAACGGAAAAAAGGCAGCGGATTCATCTATGTCGCAATGGTCTAGTATCCAGGCAAGAGACGTTCCGCTTTCTCAAGAAAATACAACCCAGGTTGGTCCGTTATGGCTTGGGAAGCTCCAGAAAAAAACAGTATTGCAGGAGATTCGAACCATCGCGTCAATCAAAGTCCTGAACACAAAACACCTGCTCTGGAAACTCTTTTTTCTCTTGGAAGAGGAAGCAGATGCTCCACCGTTTTTCTATACCACTAATGACCTGTCCTCTTTGCTGAAACTGTCACCTCCAACCATGGAACATATCTTTGATAGATTGCGAAGCAAGGGATTTATCGTAACAAGAACCCATTGCACTTCCACTGGATTTAAAACAAATGCTCCTCTGGACGTCATCACAGAAGTTTTTAAATAACAAAGAATATCACAGACCTATGAAAACATCCCCAAAGACGCTCTCTGTTGGTGTCCTTGCCTCAGGTTCCGGGACAGATTTACAGAGTATCATCGATGCATCAGAGAAGAACATGATTAATGCAGAAGTTGTTGTGGTCATCAGTGATAAGGAAGATGCGTATGTGCTCAATCGAGCAAAAAAGCATCAGATCCCCAGATTTTTTGTTGATCCCAAAGGAAAAGACCGCACCGCTCATGAAGATGAAATCGACGCAATTCTCCGCACACATCAGGTAGAGCTTGTGGTTGGTGCAGGATATATGCGACTCCTTTCACCAGCTTTTATAAAAAAATGGCGCCATAAAATCATCAACATTCACCCCGCGCTTCTCCCATCTTTTAAAGGAACCAATGGTCAACGAGATGCTCTTCAATACGGAGTGAAAATCTCTGGATGCACCACACATTTCATGGATACTGAAATGGATCATGGTCCCATCGTTCTGCAGGCTGCTATCAAAGTACATCCTGATGATGATCGTGATGCTCTCGCAGCGAGGATTCTTGAAGTTGAACATCAGATTCTGCCTCGAACGATACAGCTGGTTGCGCAGAACCGCTTACTCATCGAAGGTCGTAAGGTGATCATTTTGCCTGGTGACTCCTGGAAAAAGAAATACAAGGTTCTTCCTGATGTGCTCTACTCTGAAGGATACTAAGACCCTCCCGTTTCAGGATGCTTATAACTGGCTCTGTAGTTTTGAGAAGTACGGGTGGATCCTTGGTCTTGAGAGAATAACCTTTCTTCTTGAACAGCTTGGCAATCCTCACCAAGGACTTCGGATTATTCATGTCGCTGGGACGAATGGGAAAGGCTCTGTCTGTAAATATATCAGTTCGATTCTTCAGAAAGCAGGATACCGTGTTGGTCTGTATCTTTCTCCTCATGTCGAGCGGTTTTCAGAGCGTATCGTCGTCAACAATCAGGAGATTTCCCAGGAGGATTTCGCATGCCTTGTGTCCCAGGTCAGACCCGTTGTTGAGGCGATGAAAAAACAGGACAACTCGCCGACGTTTTTTGAAATCGTGACTGCACTTGCGTTTCTACATTTCAAGAAATGTTCCGTTGATTACGCGGTTGTGGAGGTCGGACTTGGTGGAAGGTTTGATGCGACGAACGTCGTCACTCCACTGGTATCTGTGATCACGAATATTACACTGGAACATACCGATATTCTTGGGAAGAATATTGGATCGATTGCATCTGAGAAAGCAGGGATCATCAAAGATCATGTCCCGGTGGTCAGTGGAGCGGTGGGAACTGCATTGGTGATTATTGGTCAGGTTGCATCGCAGCGGCACGCGCCGGTGATATGGATTGACCCTACTATGTGGATACGAACATCCTATGAGGATGGATGCCAGGAATTTATAGTTCAAGGTTCCTTTAAAGAGTATATCGTACAGACCTCGATGCTTGGTCAGCATCAGGGTGAAAACATTGCGCTTGCGATTGCAGCGGTTGAACAACTACAGATGGCTGGGGTGTATGTCACGGATCGTGACATCCAGGAGGGGATTCAGGCAGCAACGCATCCTGGGCGAATGGAAATCGTCTCCGCGGACCCCTTGATCCTGCTTGATGGTGCGCATAACCCTGCGGGGATGAGTATGCTTGTGAAAACACTTCAGGAGGATTTTTCTAATCATCGTTGTGTCGTTGTTCTGGGGGTGTTGAAGGATAAGGATCTCAAAACTATCCTGTCAACGATCATGCCGGTCTCCGATGTGATCATTATCACGAAATCATGTAATCCTCGTGCGACTGATCCCGTGGTACTCAAGGAGATGATTACAGCATTTGACGTTGACAAAACAGTGTTTGTTGAAGACTCGATTCCTCAGGCACTTGATCATGCGAGACGCATTGTCAAAAATATGGATCTGATTTGTGTGACAGGGTCGCTCTTCACGGTGGGGGAAGCACGAGGGTATGTACTCCATACAAAAACTGATTTTTAGCCTAGAGTTTTATTTTCTGAAGAATCTTGCTGAGGTCTTTCATCACGTGTGTCTGTGATAAGGCGTCTGGGTTTCCGATGGATTCTTCCAGTGTGTGATCAAAATGGATTTTTCCGAGATACCGTACCTGTAATCGTTGAACCTCGTGTTCGATAAACGAAGACTTTGTTATCGTCATGTTTTCTATGATACCCAGTACTGGTTTTTTCAGTTCTATCAACATAGTGAGCAGTTTACTGACCGCCCCCATCGCCACCTTTGAAGGAGTTGTCACCACTAAAAACTCACTGCGCTTGATATAGCGGATGACATCAAGAGTTTCATCGCCAATCCCTGGTGGCATGTCAATGATTAGGAAATCAAGGCGTCCCCATTGGGTGATCGCGAGCAGCTCCAGGATGATGTTGGAGATGTCAATTCCTCGGAATGGGGAGGGCTTTTCCTCTGTAAAATACACAATGGACATGAACGAAATCCCATGGACTGTTGGTGGGATGATTCCTTTTTCCTCTTTTGGGAACGTGTTTTTGACTCCGAGGATGATATGGGAGGATGGTCCATAAAGATCCAGATCTAGTAGTCCAACTCGGTAGCCGTGTTGTGAGAGATGGAGCGCGAGGGTTGAGGCGACCATGCTTTTTCCGACTCCGCCTTTTCCGCTTGCGACCGCGATGATTCTGTTGATGTTTTTCAGACGGTTCTCGATGACGCTGGTCCGTGGCTCCATGGTTATCGTACTCCTTTGATGGAGGAGAGCGTTACTCCTCGTCCTGTGGTGATCTCGAAATCAGGGCTCCCACACTGGGGGCATCGGGCATGGACGAAGACGATCTCGGGGATGAAATGGATTGATTCTGCTTCTGTTTTGTTGAGTTTCTTTTTCATGTCGCTGTATTTCCAGTGTTCCCCGCAGTTTTTGCAGCTAAGTGTGCTTTTGTCTGTTTTGATTACAAATGCGTCTTTTTGTATGGGTGGTTTCTGTGATTTGCTTAATTCAGTGAGTGCAAAGAGGAAGATTTCTTTTTCTATTTGTTGGAGTTCGCCGATATATATGGTGACCTGGGTGATTGTTTTGAGTTTTTCTTTTCGTGCTTCTTCGACGGTGGCGGTGACAATGGATTCAGCAAGTGCCCATTCATGCATAATTGAGACCGGATACAGGAGGAGGTGGTTTAAATGTTACGAACAGAAAATGAATATGAAAGAACAGGATGTTTATATAGAAGAACGGATTTTCTTTTCTGATAGGGTGATTTTGTTGGAAGATACAAAGGTGAAAAAATCTGAGGATGAATGGAAAAAAATTCTCACACCTGAAGAGTTTAAGGTGCTCCGTAAGAAAGGGACTGAACCGCCGTTCAGCGGAAAATATGTTCATCAGGCTGCTGAAGGAACCTATGTCTGCGCCGGATGTGGAAACTTGTTGTTTTCCTCTGCAACGAAATTTGATTCAGGGAGTGGATGGCCGAGTTTCTCTGCGCTAGTTGCATCTGATGCTGTTGTGGTAAAGCCGGATAACAGTCTTTTTATGAAGCGCACTGAGGTGATTTGTGGACAGTGCGGAGGGCATCTTGGTCATGTCTTTGACGATGGTCCACAACCTACGGGTAAACGATACTGTATGAACTCTGTCTCATTACGTTTTGTTGAAAAAAAATCTGCATAAATGGTTTCATATGCGAGGTCTACAGCCTCATCGATATTGATGGGACTGATTGAAATGTCCTTTACCTCAATGCTGTTGGTGTTCCTGAATAATCAGTGTAATCAATGCAGAGAATTATGCTTTTTTTTGGTGCTTTCAACAGAACAGGGGTTGAGGCACCGCAATGAAAGTTTAATATCAGACGAGTAACCTTGTTAATAATTATCCGAGTAGGGAGACGAAGCCGAGTAAAAATGATATTGAGATAACAAAATTATTAATAGAGGAAGAGAGACCGTAGAATGCAGGATAATCTGAAGAGTGTATAACTAACCTTACGGGCGGATAACAAAGTGGTTACCATCGAAAAATCTTCTATAAAATTGTAAAAAATATTGACGAAAAAATTCAACGAAATTTTCTATGGTCTTACTAAGAAAAAGCAATGAATGCTATTGTATTATTTTGATTATCAGCAAGAAAATAATATCATTTCTTTTTCAGGACACATAATTATTATTTTTAGCCAATCAATACCAATGTTGTCATGGCTCGTCTTTTTTAATTCGATGCTCGAATTTGTTTGAATTTCAGGAGGTTTCGCTAATGGTTTTTCTCTCGAAATTAATCCTTCAGATACAATATCAGGATTATTTATCTTAATATTCGAAGGAGAAGATTGAGGCTGGGTGATAGAGGCATTTATTTTTGGTTGTTCCTCAGGTGATTTGAGAATTTCATGTGTGGCTCGTGTCTCCCGCGGTGACTCTTTCGGCTTGTTTAAATCCTGGCTGATTTGATCCTTTATTATTTCCATTTTCTTAATCGTTGCTTGGTCTTGCTCCTCTTGTGTTTTCTTTAATAATCGTTCCACCTCTGTATTGCTACGGTCTAACAATTCTTGATGCTCACGTTCTCTTGCTTTTTCCCGTGCTAAATCTTTAACTTGTTGTGTTAGTGATTCTATGGCGACCCTTCGGTTTTGTTCTTGCTGTCTATCTTGTATTTCTGCATTTCTTAATAATTGCATCTCTGTATAGTATTCTGGTCTCCTAATATTAGGCTCTGCAAGGTATTCTGATATAGTATTCCCCGTCGTCGCTGATAATACGGGTTCTTTAGGAATGAATCCTAGGCGGGGAGGCACAACTTTTTGTGAAGGCTCTCTTTTTTTGTTGGGATGGTTACCCATCTTATAATTCCAAACCGCACCTACCGAGATCCCTAACTCGTCTGCTATCTCCTGAAGCTTCTTTCCCTGAGATAAAAGTATTGGGATTTGATCCTGTTTTATTTTGTTTATTGTCATTTTCCCCACTATCCTTGCTTATTGATGTTATCCATTTTATTTAAAGTCTCGTCTAACTCACTCGATAATAGGGCTCTCTTTCTTGACAAAAAGTCGTATAAACAATCATATTTTTAATTGCGGAGGCACCACTTCTCAGCTTTTTAGCTTATTCAATTTTTCATTTTTCATTTTACTCCATATTTTCAGAAAAAAATGAATTCAATTTTTGGCATCAAAATAATCCAGTCTGTACACTTCTAGGCAGAATTATTCTAAAAAAATAAGACTCACAAAACAATTGAAGCATCGTGCAATGTCGAACTCTAGGGTCGAAACGTCCTCGAAGAGAAAATCAAAAGATTTCTTTTCCAGAGTGTTTTTTATTTTCATCGTAGAAAAAATGAAAAACTCGGATGACTTACCATCTGCTGGTCATCAGAATGAAATACGAAAAGAAAGAATTGCTCACAGAACCAATCCAACATATTGACATCAAGACCTTCAGTGCAATCCCGTTGATCAAAGCATTCGATCATATGGCGTTCCAGTCGCGGAACCTTGCGAACGCCTGCAAGATCTATGATACGATGCTTGCGGATAAGGACTGTTCCGTCATCCTCTGTCTCGCTGGCTCGTTGGTCAGTG
The DNA here is from genome assembly GCA_902384685.1 of uncultured archaeon. Taxonomy (GTDB): domain Archaea; phylum Thermoplasmatota; class E2; order DHVEG-1; family DHVEG-1; genus SM1-50. Next base: position 22,006 of record CABMCU010000047.1, read on the forward strand.
CTGGATTGAAGAACGTTATTGTTGACATGATCCGTCAGAACATGATCGATGCGATCGTCTCGACCGGTGCGGTTGTTGTGGACCAGGATTTCTTCGAAGGACTCGGGTTTCAGCATTACCGCGGGGAGATACGGGTCGATGATTCCAAGCTTCAGAAGATACACATTGATAGGATCTATGACACCTTCATTGATGAGGACGATCTCCGCATCTGTGATATGACAACAAAAGAGATTGCTGATGGTCTTCCACCCCGTCCGTATTCATCCCGGGAGTTCATCTATGAGATGGGACGGTACCTCAACAAGAACGGGAAGAATCCTGACTCGTTCGTCCATGAGGCCTTTAAACATGAGGTTCCGGTTTTCTGCCCTGCATTCTCTGATTCCAGTGCCGGGTTCGGCCTGGTGTTCCATCAGCATGAACGGAAGACCAACTATCTGACGATCGATTCGGTGAAGGATTTCAGGGAACTGACAGCACTGAAGGTGCACACCAAACAAACCGGATTGGTTATGATTGGTGGCGGGGTGCCGAAGAACTTCGTACAAGACACGGTTGTTGCCGCTGATATCCTTGGCGTCAATGCTCCCATGCACAAGTACGCGATACAGCTCACCGTGGCAGATGAACGCGACGGTGCACTCTCCGGTTCGACGTTGAAAGAAGCGAACTCCTGGGGGAAGGTCGACACAGGCTACGAGCAGATGGTGTACGGTGAGGCAACCATCACGTTCCCACTCTTGGTCAGCTATGCGTATCATAAGGGGAACTGGAAGAAACGGAAACAACAGAAGCTAAACCAGTTGTTTAAATAAAGACGCTCAGATAATCATTATATAGCTGATGCTTTTCTTGTTTCTCCTGTGAACGCATCATCACACGAGAAATTAAAACAACTTCAACAACTACTAAAGACCATGAAGAGTTGTGCGATAGCATACTCGGGTGGAGTGGATAGTACGTTTTTGATCAAAGTCGCCTATGATACCCTAGGGGATAACGCACTAGCAGTCACCGCAACATCTTCCACCTACCCCAAACGAGAACTAGAGGATGCAAAACGCTATGCACAGGAAATAGGCATCCCTCATGTGATCATACACTCCGAGGAGCTTGATATCCCCGAGTTTTCAGATAATCCCTCTGATCGATGTTACTACTGTAAAAAAGAATTATTCCATAAAATACAGGAGATTGCCAAGGAACAGCATCTCAACGCAGTCCTTGATGGGTCGAACGCTGATGACGCATTGGATTATCGCCCGGGAGCTCGTGCACGAACCGAACTTGGAGTACGAAGTCCACTGAACGAGGTGGGACTGACCAAACAGGATATCAGACAGCTTTCCACTTCTTTACATCTGAAATCCTCAGGAAAACCACCGTTCGCTTGTCTTGCTTCTCGTATCCCATATGGGATGAAGATCACAAGAGAACGACTCAAACAGGTAGAAACCGCTGAGGAGTATCTGTTTTCACTCGGATTACGACAATGTCGCGTTCGCTACCATGACCACATCGCACGCATCGAGGTACCACTTGATGAAATCCCCACGATCCTTGCGCATGCGCAAACGATTATAAAACGTTTTAAAACACTAGGTTTTACCTACATCACCCTTGATCTTGAAGGATACAGGACCGGGAGTTTAAACGAGGTGCTCAACCTATGAAAAAACTCTTACAAGACTACAAGAAAGGAAAAGTCAGCCTGTCGACTGTCCTACAGAAACTCAGGACCCTTCCGTATGATGATTTGGAGTTCGCTAAGCTTGATACTCACCGGGAGATCCGTAAAGGATTCCCTGAGACGATCTTCTGCCAGGGAAAAACCATCCCGCAGTTATTGCAGATTCTGCAAAAGCTCTCCAAAGACCAAAACATCCTGCTCACAAAAGCAAACAAAAAAATCTATACCCCTGTAAAGAAATTGTATCCTGTTGCCCACTACAACGAAGCAGCAAAAACTATTGTCATCCAGCGATACAAACCGAAAAGAAAGAAAGGAACCATTCTTATTCTCACTGCAGGAACCTCTGATATCCCTGTCGCAGAAGAAGCAGTGGTCACCGCAGAGCTCATGGGCAACAAGGTCGAGAAAATCTACGATGTCGGTGTCGCTGGTGTCCATCGCCTGTTCGATATCAAAGAACAGATTTTTCATGCGAACGTCATCATCGTGATCGCCGGGATGGAAGGCGCGCTTGCCAGTATCGTTGGAGGACTTGCCTCAAAACCGGTGATAGCGGTTCCGACCAGTGTTGGGTACGGCGCGAGCTTCCAAGGCATCGCACCATTACTAACTATGCTGAACTGCTGCGCGGAAGGAGTCGCGGTGGTAAACATCGACAATGGATTTGGCGCAGGGTATTTCGCAAGCCTCATCAACAGGTGAGAAAGCATATGACGGTCGCATACTTTGATTGTTTCTCAGGCATCGCAGGGGACATGATCCTCGGTGCTCTCCTTGATCTTGGGATTAACGAGACCATTTTGAAAAAAGAGCTGCACAAACTCCCACTCACCGGATATGATTTGATAGTTCAAAAAGTCAAGAGCAACCATATCACTGCGACAGATGTCACCATCACGGTCACCGAGGATCAACATCATCGGAGCCTCTCAGAAATCAATGATATCCTCAAGCGTAGTTCATTACAACCTCAGGTAAAAAAACTATGTCAAGACATCTTTCATCGCCTCGGAAAAGCAGAAGCAATGATCCATGACGTAGATATCGAAGAAGTGCACTTCCATGAGGTCGGTGCGGTTGATTCGATCATCGACATCGTTGGATCAGTGATCGGGGTTACGATGCTTGGCATCGATACGATTTATTGTTCACCTCTTCCCCTAGGTCACGGATTTGTGTCCTGTGAACACGGGCTGCTTCCATTACCTGCCCCGGCAACCGTTGAACTGCTCAAAGGTATTCCTGTGTACACTGTTGATAGAAACCAAGAGACCGTTACACCCACCGGTGCAGCCATCATCTCGGCTCTGACATCTACGTTTGGTGAAATGCCACCGATAAAAATCACAAGAATTGGGTACGGAAACGGAAAAATACCGAGCAACTATCCAAGTTTGTTGCGAGTGTTTCTTGGGGAACTGATCCCAACATCACGGAAGAAAAACACAGGAAAAAAGAGAAAAAAGTAATAGAACACGTACGGACTACTTCAGGATGTTTTATTTTTTCTGAACTGCGAGATTTAAATCCTTCACTAATGCTTTGATATCGATGCCATGCACTGTCGCGATATCCTTTACTTTCTCAAAGGAAGCAGCAAGACAGCCAATGCAACCGACATTGTACTTCATAAACACCATCGCGGTCTCTGGATACGTATCAATGACTTCTTTTATGGTCATCTCTTCAGAAATCTTGTCCTTATTCATGATTTCACCATTTTATATTTCCTCGGTATAAAGACCTCCCATATAAGGATTCGTATTACACATTGGTGAGGAGATTTGCCAGCTCATGTTACCAGTATAAATTTCATTGTTTCTCTATACGATAAAAATTTAATTTTATTTTCGAGAAAAAACAGCTGTACAATGATATGTTGGCAGGGTTATTACAAATTTTATAATGTATGAAAAAAAAATGATCTTTAGCTTGATTTTCCCAGAACTGCCTATGTATTGTATTTACTCTGTTTTTTCGGCCTTCTTTGTCGCTCTTCGCTGCATTTCAACAACATCATGTTCTGTTAACACTTTTCGATTGGCTAATTTCATCATTAATATTTCATTGTGTTCTAAGAGAAAGATGAGCTCTTTTGTATGCCGTTCTAACAGTTCTGCTTGTTTAGTAATTTCTTCTTCTCGCTTTTGAAGTAATATTAATGTTTCATTAATTTTTTCTGCTTTGCTCATAGTAAGTTCTTTAAGTACCTCTGAGAGTCGTTGTGAAATCTGTTCAATATGGTTTTTCAATATCATTTCGTTTTCTTTCCGTATCTCTGTGATTGTTTGATTTTTAAACTCTTGGATGTCCTGAAGTTTCTTTATTACGTCTTTGTACTCACCTACTTTTTCTTGCAACAGATGAATTTTTGAATCTTCCATTGACAACATTTGCTCAATCTGATTACATTTGTCATTAAATTCAGCAATCTTCATTTGTAAATACCCTTCTTTCATAATGAACCAACCTTATCAAAGACAATGTAATAAATAACTGTTGTTTTAATACGTTTCTTTTCCTTTTTTCATCACATTTATTTTGTTACCACCTTTTTCTTTAAATGTGATCTCTATATGCAACCTGTTTTAAATAATGAAATTTGAGGCAGATTTTGCGTATTATCTTATGGTGAGGAGAACCGGACGGTGGGATCCGGCAAAAAAGTAATTTCAAGGAGGAAAGCTTCCCGTCCGGTAGATGCTTTCTAAATCATGAACAGCTCTCTGACTATTTAAATAAAAAGAAGGGGTCGTTGAAACTATTTCCAGGCTTTGTCTCAAAAGTATTCCTCTTCCACATATTTCCTCAACAACATCATCAAATTATACACAATGATTTTCAACGCGATTTCTACCTGTTGAACACCTCTTTTAATGGAGGCGACAGTGCCTCCA
>CABMCU010000048.1 GCA_902384685.1 uncultured archaeon
AAAATCTTAATTAATTTATTAAAAAATAATCCTTTTTTTCCCACCTTTTCACCCAGTTTCCACCTGTTTCATTTTTTTTTTGTCTGGGGGGTATTTTCCCTTCTATTTATCTAACTCCACCCGCCCCCCACTGCCATAAAGAAGGAGCTCGAGGTGACCAGTGTGACAACTGTGGGAAACTCCTGGATTCTTTTGAACTACTTAATGTACGATGTAAGGTGTGCGGGGGAACACCGATCAAACAAAAAACAGAACATCTGTTCTTTGCTTTAAGTACCTTTGAACCAAAATTGATAGAATGGCTCAAAGAAAAGAAGTATTGGAAAGCAAACGTCCTGAAATTTACAAATAATTGGTTACAAAACGGATTGCATGACCGCGCGATCACTCGAGACATAACTTGGGGGATCAAGGTCCCGGTGTTTGGGTTCGAAAATAAAAGTATCTACGTCTGGTTTGACGCGGTGATAGGCTATCTATCCGCAAGTAAAGAATGGTCCAAAAAACACAAAGAACCATCAAAATGGCAGGAATGGTGGAAGAGCCCAGAGGTTAAACATTACTATTTTCTAGCAAAAGATAATATCCCGTTCCATTCCATCATCTGGCCGTCTATTCTCATGGGGTATGACGAAACATTGAATCTTCCATATAACATTCCAGCCAACGAATATCTGACATTAAAGGGAGAACAATTCTCAAAAAGTAGGGGCGTGGGAATCTGGGTTCCTGAAATCCTGAAACGATTCGACCCAGATGTAATTCGATATTATCTTTCCATTAACATGCCAGAAAATAAAGATACAGACTGGACCTGGAATGATTTCGTCTCAAAAAATAACGACGAACTCCTCGGAACATATGGGAACTATATTCACCGCGTCGTAACATTCACAAGCAAGAATTTCGGCTTCATACCAAAACTAGGCACCCTAAATGAAATGGATAAAGAAGCCATACAAAAAATCGAAGAAACATATAAAGAAGTCGGGGAAGCACTCGAACAATGCTCCTTTAAAAAAGGATTACGAGTAACAATGAATCTTGCTCAATATGGAAATCAATATTTCGATCGGAATCAGCCATGGGTATTAATAAAAACCGATAAAGAACGCTGTGAGACCGTCCTACATATCTGTTTACAACTGGTACAAGCACTCGCAATCTATATGGCACCTTTTACCCCATTCTCATCAGAAAAAATTTGGAAAATGTTAGGGCATCCACATGCGATAAAAAACTGGGATGATGCTATTATTGAATTACGAGAAGGAATCAAAATAAAAACACCTATTCCCTTATTTAAGAAATTGGAGTTGAAAGAAATCGTCCATGAATCTGATCCATTTTCTAAACTGGACTTACGAGTAGCGAAAATTCTTGATGTACAAGACCATCCTCAAGCAGATAAACTCTATATTATGCAGGTTGAGCTCGGACCACTAGGAAAACGCATTATAGTTGCTGGAATGAAACCATATTATACGAAACAAGAGATTCTAGGAAAATCGATTGTAATGGTGATAAATCTCAAACCAGCAGTAATCCGCGGTGTCGAATCAAAAGGTATGTTACTTGCTGCAACGGATGATACGGGGGTAGTATCGCTGTTGGACCCAAAGGATAGCTCCCCTGGTGCAGAGGTTGGCGTGGAGGGTATCGCCCGAGAACCTGTATCTGTACTAGAGTTTGAGGCATTTAAAGAAGCACCAATGACCGTTGATCTAAAAGGAAATGTGGTATATCATGGAAAACCGATTAAAATAACAGACAATATCGTGGTCACCGACCGCAAGGTCAAAGAAGGAGCAAAAATCTCATAAGGGAGAAAACGTAATGAACACAAGCATTGTAATAAACACAGATTTACCAGTAAAAATATTAAATAAAGGTAAAGTACGAGATATCTACGAAGTAGATAACAACCTTTTATTGATAGCAACAGATAGAATCTCCGCATTTGATATTGTACTTCCAGATCCCATTCCATCGAAAGGCGTCTGTCTAACACAACTGTCGAAATTTTGGTTTGATTATATAAAAAATAGTGTACCAAACCATGTAATCTCCACAGATGTCGATGAATTTCCAGAAGAATTAAAAGAGTATCGAAAACAACTCATCTACCGCAGTATGCTTGTGAAAAAAACAGAGGTCGTCCCTATTGAATGTATCGTACGCGGATACATCTCAGGATCAGCCTGGAGTTCATATAAAAAAGATAGGACGGTTTGCGGGATGAAGTTACCTAATGGCCTACAGGAATCAGAGCAATTTCCTGAACCGCTTTTTACTCCTTCAACAAAGGCAAAATCAGGACACGACATCAACATCTCCCTAACTGAGATGAAAAAACTTGTCGGTTCTGATGTAGCGAATAAATTGAATGACTACTCACTTAAAATCTATAATACCGCAGCTGAATACGCAAGGAAACACGGGATCATCATCGCAGATACAAAGTTTGAATTTGGGATATATAACAACGAAATTATCTGGATCGATGAGGCATTAACCCCTGATTCATCGCGGTTTTGGCCTGCAGACAATTACGAATCTGGGAAACCGCAACCAAGTTTTGACAAACAATATGTTCGTAATTATCTCAATTCAACTGGATGGGGTCATAATTCAAAACCACCGCATCTTCCAAAGAAAATAATCAACGAGACGACAAAAAAATATCAAGAGGCGTACGAAAAGATCACGGGTAAAAGATTTCTTTTTCAGTAAAAAAAGATAGAAATTATTATGATACTTTCTTTAAAAAATCAGACAAAAGACGAAAAATTAAAAAAAGAATACGGTAATAGATTTTTCGATAGCACAGTGTTACGTTCCGTGAATGATTCGATGCCTAAGTACCTTACGAACAATGGAAGAAAAAATGGTACAACGGCAGTGTCGTTTTCGGTGATCCTACATTATGCATCCCAATCCATATACAAATAAAAGTAACAAGACTAAAGAAAGCAGTTAATATCGGTGATAAAAAGGTTCTATTGTGTTAAGTCATTGAGTATCGGCAAAATTATGATTGAGACTACTACAGCTAGTAAAAAATATGAAATCGAAAAAGTAGAGTTCTATATCGATAATACCTTCAGATCAACCAACATCACAGAACAATACAGCTGGACGTGAAACACCCTTACGTTCTCTCAACATACCCTAAGAATAATTGTTTATGATACAGGGGGTCATATTTCGATAAGAAAATTTAAGGTATGGATATTTTTCTAAACGTTGTTATCCTTCCTGCACAGGGGAACGCCAATCAAGACCGGGTGTTCTTACTCCGATTTTTGGAATCAAGGGTGTTCGTCGTTTATGTTGACTTGCACTCCGCATTTTTCTGATTCGTTCGATTTGTTCTTTCGATATTTTTGTTAATTTTTTTATCTCACCGATATCAATTTTGAGTTCCAATCCATATAAGATCTGATCAAGGGTTTGATAGCTCATACGAAGTTCTTTTTCATCGGTTTGTCCAACCCATAATCCCGCGGTCGGTGGTTTTTTGATAATCGGAGCAGGAATTTTCAGGTATTTCGCAAGTTCATAAATCTGGGTTTTATACAAATCACCAAGTGGTTGGAAATCCACTCCTCCGTCACCATATTTCGTGAAATACCCGACCAAGATCTCTGATTTATTTGACGTCCCACAGACCAGGCTACCTGATTCATTTGCATATTCATATAATAAAATCATTCGCACTCGTGGTTTAATATTCGCCAGCGTCATCCTCTTTTTTTGTTGTAGAGCTATATGAAATGATTCGACAAATGGAGAAATATCTATTTCCTTACAAAGGACATGAAATGTTTTTACAAAGAGTTTCACGTGTTTCTGATCAAGAACTGGTGTGGTTCTATCAGGCAGAAAGACACATTGAACATTCTTCACTCCTATCGCATCCTTACACAAGACAGCACTTACTGCAGAATCTACGCCACCGGACAAACCTAAAATAACACTTGTACAGCCTGAGTTTTTCACGTAAGTCCTAATAAATTCTTTTACGATGGTAGAGACATCTTTGGGATTAATGGAAAGATCGATACTGTTCACCTCACACCCATGTTTCAATTGATTCTTTCATCAAGGTTTCCGCGTCCAACAGAACTTTGTTATCAACAGGGCTAAATGAAGAACGCGCAATAGCAAGCGGTATCCTCCGAAGATAATCAGACATCCGAAGATCCCTTCGCAATGTTGTATTGTAATAAGCTTCTACTATTTCGTTCATCGTATTAAGATATCTGTTCACTTTATTCTCAGATGCAGTAATCGCTGGTTCATATCGTCGTGCGAGCTTCACCCATTGATCATAATAATCATGCTTTTCTTTTATCTCTCCTTTTCCGTAAAATTTTTTACGAAAAAGATTTAACCGGTCTTCTTTCCCAATGTTTTGTACTTTTACCACTAGTGCACAACGACTCATAAGAAGCGGAGATAAGCCAATGTCATTGAGCGCATGCTTACCAAACACTTTTGACTTCGGGTTTGCAAATGCGATCATAATAAACTCGCTTTCGATATTCTGATGAAGTTTTGCTGAATGAATACTACATTTTCCGTTCGATAACAACTCATAACAATACTCGATATCCTCTCCAGGAATTTTATCAAATTCATCGACCAAGACTAGTTTTCTATTCGCATGCGGAAGTGCACCAAGATCTCCAGTCCCAAGATGACATACGAGACCAGATCGCGTTGTGTTCGCACCAATGGTTGTAATATCAGAAAATTGTTCTGTGATGATTTCCTTAGCCATAGTTTTACTGCTTCCAGGCTCTCCGATAATCAGAGAATGTACGGGTTCTTTAAAGGTTGAAAAGATGCTTGTAGCAATCACCTTTTTCATAATATCATTGCCATGAATCTCCTGGAACACGTTCCTCCAAAACCCATGAAATCCACGTTCTTTTGCAAATGCTTGAAGTTCATCCTCAGGAAGATAAATCCCGCTTTTTTCGCGTTCCTCCATTTTTTTTGATTCAAGTATTTCACGGAGACTTTCCGCTTTTGAAATTACTTTAGAAAACGCTTCCGATTTCCTTGATAATTTCAAAACATTCCCTTCGATGGTTAACGCAGCATTGCCCCAGCCAACCGCATATACATCGAGTGCATTTAAAATGGATTTAATGACCGCACGATCTGTCTTCTTTGTGGTCACTTCAATAAGATCACCATTACTTACTGCGACATCAAGAATGTTTTTATTTGCAAGGATATTCCGCGCCCGTTGAACCAGCATCGTTCCTTTACTCCCTCCCAGCCCTAATGAAGAAACAGACATGATAGCAATCTGCTCCAAGCTGGTTATCCCCATATTCTCTAATTTCTTCCGATCAGAAGGAATAACACCAAGTAAAGTAAGATCATCTTCCATAGGACAACTCGTGCGAACATGCAATATCCACATAGGAGCATTAAAAGTTTCGGGTAATATGTTAATTAACCAGAAAACAATTATTTATTCGTGACGAGAATGTCGGCTTAGATGGAATTTTTTCATTTCTCGCTCAAGGAATCGATACACCGTAGGATGTTCGCTTCCACTGAGGAGCATATCAAGTGCTTTTTTTGCTATGTCCATGGATTCAAAATCCGCTATCACCGCAACCGTATGACCATAGACTGCAAGGAATCCGCCAGTAAGGCCTTCAATAACCCGTTTGGTTTTTCCCTCCCGTCCAATCACCCTGCTTTTCACCCGGGCGAGATGCGATTCTTTTTTACTGATATAATCGTAGATATCGAAGATAAAGAGCTCGGTTTCTTCCCCGAATAAACGGAAAGCATGTTCCGGTGAAAATCCCCTCCCGATTGCACGGATTATGTCTTCGACTTTTAAAGGAATAAGCGGATCTTTTGCCTCTTGTTCATTGAATGCTACATCTCCTTCCTCTGAATCTATCTCAAGGTGCATCTGTGAGATCCTCTCGATCGTTTTCTTCGTTTCTCCATCCTTACCGATCAATACCCCGACACGATCTTTTGGAATACGTATATATTTCATAGAACATCATTTTTTATTTTTCATTAGTTTTTCAAAAATTGTTAGTTCATTGTTTTTTATATCGTATTTCTTGAAATAGTGAACGATATTATGAATATCCCGCTTCAGAAATTCTAAAGCTGTTGGATGATCAAGGAGTACGGCCTGACCAACATCGATAATATATGGTTTCTGTCTAAACATGAGAATATTAAAAGCACTGAGGTCTGCATGAACAATCCGTGCTTTATACATGCGAGTAATAAATGTCATAATTTCGTTAAATATTTTCTGCGGGTTTTGAAGTAGTACATCTTTTAACATTAGCGCTGCTTTATTTTCATCACCAATATACTCCATAACCAGTATGTTATTCAACCGTTTCAATGGGGCTGGAACCCGTACCTTATTTCGATACAATAAATCAAGGTTCTTAAATTCTTTTTTTGCCCATTCTTCGATTATATCCCGTCTGTTTTTATATCCATATGCAAATCGAGGATCACCCTCAATATAAGAAGCGATGTGTTTGAAGGTCATCGTCGACGTTCGGTAAATTTTTATTGCAACAAATTCGTTTTCTGGGGTCGTTCCACGAAAAATATTAGCTTCTTTTCCTGTAGAAAGCGGAAAATCTACTTGATTAATGACTTTATCAGAAATCAGTTTTCCAAGACGTAGAATAGTCTGTTTATCAAATACTTCTCCAAAAGTTTTTCGATTAAAAACCACGCGGTCTAATATTACTTGTGATTGCCGATCAAGTTTTTTCAACCATTTGTCATTAAGAAGTTCATCAGAAGACATTAATTTCCTCTGGTAATAATTTTCTTCTGCTTAGACTACCTGCCTGAGTTCTACTATATCGAAAAACAATATCTGCTTTCTCATTTTGGATATCCCATGGTTTAATAATTAACAAATCACCAGTACGCACCCGTGCTTTACGTTTCATTTTTCCAGGGATGCGAGCCATTCGTGATTTTTTATCCTCACAAATAACATGAATACGAGAACCTCCCAGCAATTGGTCCGCAATCGCAAATAACTCATTTTTCTTTCGATTGGGCAATGGTAAACGGTAGTATCCTTCTTCACTTTCTTGCGTTTCTTTATGTGGATTATGTGTCTTTTCATATATATTCTGTGGTGGTGTCATGTATTAAAGCCCCAGTTCATTAGCAATATTCTTAAGCGCGTGTAAACTTAATTCAAGAAACATTTGAAGTTCTAATTCCATATCTTCACATAGTTCAATTCGTTTTCGGTTGCAACCTGCAGCAAAGGATTTGTCTTTAAACTTCGCCATAAGTGACTTTGGTGTCACATCCGAAATTTTTTTAGACGGCATGACTAGTGCTGCGGCGATAACCAGTCCAGAGACCGCGTCTGCAGCAATCAATGATTTATCAATATAGGTTTGTGGAATCTGCGCAGTATATTGATAGTTATGTGCTTTGATTGCATTTATTGCTTCCTTAGGTAATAAATCCTCTAATACTTTAATGGTTACTAATGAATGGTTTTCAGGTTCGTTTTTTGTAAAATCATAATCTAAGTCATGCAACAGACCAGTAATTCCCCAAAGCTCTTGATCCTCTCCTAATCTCTTTGCCATCTCCTGTAGAATAGCTTCCACAGCCAAGGAGTGTTTAATCAGGTTTTCTGTTCTGAGGTTTTTCTTCAGTAATCCATATGCTTCATTCCGAGACAACATACGAGAGAGAAGTAAATAGAAAGTTGATTTAAACTTTCCTCAAAACCGCATGAAAAGAATTTTAAAGATATGACCTGTTTTCTCTGATGCTGGTGTGACCATAAAAAGTATTATGATTGTTGATGAGGAAACTGATATTGTGAAACAAGTCAAAGCTATTTTAGAAAAGGAAGACGTTGAAGTCGTGACTGCAATCAACAGCAGACAAGCACTCGGTAGACTCAAAGAGGAAAACGAAGAAACCTTTGATTTGATCCTTGTAAATACGAGAATGCCTGGCAGTCAGAACACAACCGCTCTCTTCTCAATGAAGCCTGCATTAAAAAAACAAACAAGTGGCATAGGAAATTTCTTACAGAAACCATTCACCAAAGAACAATTGATAGAATTTGTAAAGGAAAAAATAAGAATAGATTGAGACTTTTATTGATTAAGGGAAAAAATAAATTTTTCTTTCACATTCAATAATGGTTACTTGAGGGTTTTCACCCATTCATATACTGGTTCAACAAGTTTCTTAATTCGATCTTTTTCTTTGTTCATCGGTGATGGTTTCCAGTTGTCCGCAGGCTCAAAATGAAAATCAGTAACCGCCCCAATACGTTGTTCTTTAGGCTTGAATACGATTTTTAGTGGCATATCGAATTCAACATCCCAAGGTTTAAGCCCATGGAGTTCGTTAGCAATCGCGACTTTGCTGTTCCCGATGATTGCATAGACGAGAATGATCGGGAGTCGTTTAAGCGAGGAGCGCCCACTCCAACCCGCAACAGTCCATGTATGAACTTTAGCCGTGAGTGGCATTTCCACCCACTCTGTTTTTTGAAGATTACAATCTAAGTTCCAACAATGTGTACGAACAGGTACCCAGGAATCCCCACATCTCGGACAATGTGTCCCCATTATTTTTCCGTCCAACAATCCAATAAAGAATTTACTATTCCAACCGTGACGAATTGTATAAAGTTGATCGTAATGGAGGAATTGGTTCATCGTGGTTTTATCCTCTGATATTTCATGGCCGATGAAGGTAAGACCTGTCTCGTTCACCCCCTCAGGTCGATACTCTTTTTTTTCTGTAAAAACTGGTGCTTCTGAAAATTTATTTTTTTTATTTTTTATAGTGACCGCCTCCATCATTGTTTAATGTCTCCTAAGGATGAAGTTTGAGATACTGGTTCCTGTTCCTGCATGGCTGTTAACGATGCCACATTCTGGGTTTGGAACCTCAGTTTTTCTACTCAGGTGTTTTTGAGGGATCATCCCTGCAAGCTGGTAATAACATTCTATGGTACTCATAAGACCAGTGGCGCCAACAGGATGTCCGTAACCAAGCAATCCACCACCGGGATTCATCGGAATATCACCATTTACACTGGTGCGTTCATCGCGAATAAATTGGGCAATGGTATTTTGATCAGCAAGTCCTAGTGCTTTGTAGATTTGTGCCTCGGACGTGGAGAATGCATCATGAATTTCACCAAAATCAATATCCTTTACCGGATCTTTGATTCCCGCCATCTTATATGCCCGCTCAGCGGAGTTTCTACAAGCAGCAAACTCAGTCATCTCTGGATACCCTGGGCCATATCTTTCTTTCCAACCAGGATTGTTTAACCGATCGCCTGCTCGAATCGTACAACTCGATAAACCCATTCCATCGATCGTCACATAATGATCAGGGTTTATCTTCTTTGCATATTTCTCAGAACAAACAATAAGGAAAGCAACCCCTCTGGTCATGAGACAACAATCATATTTCTTGATTGGATATGACATCAGGCGGGAATTCATGACATCGTCGACGGTGATATATTTATGATCGTTGCGGTACCATTGAGCCTTAGGGTTATCCATCGCATTATTCTTGTTTTTTACTGCAATCATCGCAACATCTTCTTCAGTAACCTTGTTTTCTTTCATCCATTTATTTGCCATTGCAGCATAGTAAATCGGGTAAATACCACCAACCATGAGTTCGTATCTAATGTCTGATGCCATTGCGATGAATTCACTCCCTTGTGATTGTGAAACCGTATCCATAGTTTCCCAGCCGACGATACCAACAACATCATGATGGCCAGACATGACAGCGAGGGCTGCTGCATATAAAGCGGATCCTCCAGTATTCCCCCCATTTTCTACTCTATAATGCGGTAGACCAACAAGTCCAAGATGATCATGAATAATCCATTCTGAGGAGAGTTGATGACTGAAATGGACAGAGAAATGTGAATAAACCATCAGATCAAGATCACGCAACGAAAACTCAGGGATGTCTTGTTGTGTTTCTTTGATGCATTCTGCTGCTCCACCTTCAATGCTTTCAAAACCTGTTGGACCGTAATCAAATGGCGTGGTTGCTCCTCCGATAATACAGACTTTTCGTGACATTGATATCATCTTCCCCTTAGGACATAAAACCTCCGAAGGTCCCAGTCCCCTACTTTGGTAATTGTTTAACAATTAAAAAAGGTTGTTATTTTCTATAAATTATTATTTTCCAACAACCATTCCTGCAGGATCAATTTTCTTTAATATTGCCAACTCTTTTTGTAAAGGTGGTTTCGTCACTGAAATTTTATTTGGGATAATTATTTCAAATCCACTATTTTCCTTAATCTGATCGATGGTAATACCGGGATGCACTGAGAGTAGCTGCATACGTTTCGACTTATCATCGAAGCCATAAACACCGAGCTGAGAAATCACCCGATACGGACCGCTTCCAACAGGCAATCCTATTTTTTCTCTCGAGTTAAATCCATTGAGATATCCGGGTGTTGTTAGAAAATCAATTTTTTCAAGGAATCGGCGTTTATCCTGCCGCATAATAATAATTGTTTTATTACAGAGTGTTCCAACGTCATTCGCACCACCACTACCCGGGAGCCTTACCTTCGGATGTTCATATGGTCCAATCACGGTCGTGTTAAGGTTCCCATACATATCAATTTGTGCACCACCAAGAAATCCATAATCGATATACCCGGCTTGCGCCATTGACATAGAATCATGCATACTCGAGGCGGCGACCGCATGATAAAACGTCCTAGAATCACCAACACTAATAGGAAGTACTGGCATCTCCGGGCCAATACCACCTGCCTCGAAGAACAACAGTAAGTTCGGCGCATGTGTTCGTTGTGCAAGCATCGCAGCGATCATCGGAAGACCGGTCCCAACAAAGACTGATTTCTTATCTTCAAGAATACGAGCAGCCACACACGCAAGTAACTCCGTTGAAGAATACGGTTCTGTTGAAGCTTTTTTCTCATTCTTTCCTTTCAACCACGGCGCACTCATTGGTTCCTTAAAATGCTCAATCCGCTTTAATTGTGCAAGTTTTTTATCGCCTCCAATGAGCTTTAGATATTGCTGGAAATTTTCTACACTATATACATATTTATCGAGATACTGTTGAACTCCATCATCGGATGTTGATACTGAAAGCCATTCACCAATATGATCCTCGTCAAAGAAATACAGATACGGCATCTGGCAAGGATGTGACCCAAACGGTACCTCAATAACAGCACTTACTAGATAGAACGGAATTACCGTCTTCCACGGTTCCTGTCGAATTTGTTTACTATCAACAATTTTTTCCGTGGTCAGAATTAAGTGGCGTGCCGCTCTTGACAACTCAAAATCCTCAACCATGATTCCATCGATCTGCGCATTCCCAAACTGATCACTCCGTGGAACATGAATCACCGCAATATCGGGGTAACACGCAGGAAGCAGACAAATCGGTTTCCCACTAAATGGATCGATAACGGTTTTCGCAGAACTCTTCTTAAAAGTATCAGTTCCAAGCATTACTCTTGTCGGAATAAAAGAGACTCCCATCATTGCAGCTAGAAACCGCCATTGATATCCAGCGTTACTAATCTCGCCGGAAATCTTGCATTTACCGGTTTCCACTGCCCGTCGAGATGCAGGCGACAATCCTCGCAGCTCATGGCCAAATGAGTACGCGACCTCTACAGTATTTACACACCCTGAACCAACTAGGAGATCAAGATCATGAACTGCGGTCTTACCTGTTATCGTAAGATTCCTTTTCCTTTGTCGAATTATCTCATAGATAATTGCCATAGACACTCTTACGTGACCAAACCCACCCATTGATAGTAACGATTCATCTTTTATAAATCGAGAAACAGCCTCCGTAATAGTCATCCGTTTATCCTTCAAACACCGTGATTTATTTTTAAGAATCCACTGACGATTCTCATCAGGTTCATGCCATCCAATAAGCTTTCCAACACCCGTCTGAATTCCCTGATCATACTCCATGAGAACTATTCCCCCATCATATTCAACATACGTCTAAAGATATATTCTCTAAAACAAACTAGTTATCCACATCAGTTGTCCCTACTAAAAATTGTCGATACCACTAAGGCGTAAATTTAAAGACCCATGACTTATCACGATATGAGGATTCCAATGGATTTCCAACTTACAGAACAGCAGAAATTATTTAAAAAAACAATCAGAGAATTTGCTGAGAAAGAAATAAAACCTCTTGCTTCAAAAATCGATAAAGAAGAATACTTTCCATGGGATATGTACAAAAAGATGGGAAAACTTGGTCTAATGAGTATGACCGTCCCAAAAAAATACGGAGGAGCAGGCATAGATAAAATCAGTTACATGATTGCGCTTGAAGAAATCTCACGGATTTGCGGCTCCACAGGTATAACGATAGAAGCACACAACTCCCTTGGCGTTGGCCATATCTACGAAAAAGGAACCGAAGAACAAAGGAGAAAATACCTTCCGAAGCTGCTACATGGGGAAGCCATAGCTGCCTGGGCGCTCACCGAACCAAACGCAGGTTCTGACGCAGCATCATTACAAACCACTGCATTACTTGAGAAGAATGAATGGATACTTAACGGCACAAAACAATTCATTACAAGTGGGGATATCGCCGCTGTAACAACCGTCATGGCAAAAACTGATAAAACACTCGGTGCAAAAGGTATCAGTGCTTTTATTGTCGAAAAGGACACCCCCGGCTTTACGGTTGGTGTGCTTGAGGATAAACTCGGACTTCGAGGTAGTCATACTGCAGAATTAATTTTTGAGGATTGCCATATACCTAAAGAACAACTACTGGGAGAAAAAAACCTAGGATTTGTTGGTGCAATGACAATTCTAGATCGAGGCAGAACAGCCATAGGAGCCATGGCCGTCGGTATCGCCCAAGGGGCTCTAGATGAAAGTATCACCTATGCAAAACAACGAGAACAATTTGGGAAACCAATAGGAAAAAACCAAGCAATCCAATGGATGATCGCAGACATGGCAACATCGATTGACGCCGCACGATTACTCGTCATGAGGGCAGCATACCTTGAAGAAAAAGGATTACCGTTTAGCATTGAAGCATCTATAGCAAAACTCTTCGCCTCAGATATTGCGATGAAAGCAACCCGTGATGCAATTCAAATCTATGGTGGACATGGTTACATGAGAGATTTACCATTAGAACGCTTCTACAGAGATGTAAAGCTCACTCAGATTGGTGAAGGAACCTCCGAGGTTCAACGTATGGTTATTGCAAAACGTCTTGGGCTTTAAACGGGATGCAAGGAAGAAGTTATGAAACCAAAACAAACCGAATGTGCCACTGTTTTTAAAAAAGATCGATATGAAGAACTTTATAAAACATTTACTTGGAAAGTACCCATCTATTATAATTTCGGATTCGACGTCGTCGACCAATGGGCAGAAGATAGAACGAAACTTGCGTTAATCTCTATCGATCGTACTGGAGAAAAACCTAGATACCATACGTTTTACGATCTTAAAGTTCAATCAAATCAATTCGCAAATATGTTGTTAAAACATGGAGTGAAAAAAGGAGATCGAGTTCTTGTCATACTCCAAAGCATCCCAGAATGGTATATTGCATTAATAGGCATGTTCAAACTCGGTGTTATCCCAATGCCAGGAACTGTCTTGTTAACATCAAAAGATATTGAATATCGAGTGAACCGATCTGAAGCATGTATGATTCTGACAGATCTTGATCATGCAGATCGAGTAGAAGCCGTAAAAAAGAATTGTATAACATTGAAACATATCATGCTTGTTGATGGAAAACGCGAAGGATGGTTAAATTTTACCGATGAACAAAAGAATACTTCTAGAGAACTTTCACAAAAAGATATTGGAAAAACACGATCAGACGAACCATTGCTAATCTACTTCACCTCAGGAACCACCGGCCATCCGAAAATGGTGCTTCACACGCATAGCTATCCCCTTGGTCACGAAGTCACTGCACGTTTCGCGCAGGCACTAACGAAGTGTAACCTTCATTGGACTGTCTCAGAAACGGGGTGGGCAAAAGCAGCCTGGGGAAAACTCTTTGGTCAGATGATTGTCGGAGCTGCTATTATCCAATGGGAAACACCTGGTCGATTTGACGCAGACGGACTCCTTCGGGCGATGGAAAAATATGGGGTAACTACATTCTGTGCGCCACCAACCGTGTACCGAATGCTTATTCAGATGCATCTTTCACAATACAAATTGAAACTCCGACATTGCATGAGTGCAGGAGAACCATTAAACCCTGAGGTAATCAGAGTATGGAAAAATGCATATGAGCTTGAAATCTATGATTTTTTCGGACAAACCGAAACGGTTTGTGTTCTATCCAATTTCCCGTTTATGTCTATAAAATATGGTTCAGTT
>CABMCU010000049.1 GCA_902384685.1 uncultured archaeon
ATCATTGTCATTGCAATCATCATGTGGTGTCGCACAGGAGGTTAACGTGTAGTGTCCATCGCCATCCGCATCCGTTGAGAGACCTTCATCTACTTGTCCGTTGCAGTTGTTATCCTTCCCATCACATAACTCTGGGGCGCCGGGGTAGATGGTTGGATCATTGTCATTGCAATCATCCCCGCCAGGACAATTTATTGGATCAATAGCAAAGTGACCGTCACCATCATTATCATTACAAACACCACATTGAGCAGCTTGATAATTATCATCTTTATTTCCAACTTTCACAGTATATTCACCACAGTCACCAAATAGGACTGTATACGCCTTAAAGCAAAAGGCACCACTGGCATCAATATATACTGTTCCACTAGCAACAACCGTGTCCGAATCACACGACCCGTGTTTTCCTTTAATTTCCCAATTATATGTACCAGAATTGAAATTTTTTCCATTGATATAGACATCATCTCCTATACAGTAATGATTTACATCTTGCTGTTCACTACCACAATCATTTTTTGTCGTCCATATCGAACCTGGGCCACCAGTGAAACTAGTCTGAGCGGTATTGATACTAGTCGATGCAACCACCGTATATAGACCTATTATTTCATCTAAATCATATACGTATACAAAATTACCTTGAGAATTAGTTGTAGCCGAATAGGTATATTGATTATTATTAGGAAGAGTAATTACGACATTGACATCATGATTTATTTGGAATAGTTGTCCGTGGACGTATACAAAATCACCAGGGGCGAAATCATCTTTTGGAGTTCCATTTATGTCTGTCGTCCATAAATCGGCTGGAACACTCAATCCGTTTATGGTTGGTGACCACGGTATCAATGATGTTAAAGCAGGAATTAATAAGAGTATTGCGGCTATTATTATACTAGATATTTTGACAGCACTACCATTATTTTTTAATAAGATCCTTTCCATTTTTTATGCCTCCATATAAATATATCAATGTTCATATCTATTAATGTTATATAAATGTTATTAACATATATGTTTATAACATTTGTAACAATAATTACCTAGATTTATTAATAAATTAAACATTTTATGATATGAATATTTTAAAACATATTCTTACAATACACTAGTTTGAATGTGTTATGATACAAATGTTCTAAAATATTTTCTTACAGGACAACGATTTATGTTAAATGTTATTAAAAAGAAAAAGAATTTTTAGTACACCAATAGGTGTCGAAGTAGTGGAAACGCAGTGGGGAATCGCTCGAATAATAACTCCAATAATTGTAATCATAGAGGATTTTAAAAATAATTTTTTTTATAAAAATAGACTATACACATAATCACTGCAATGGCAAGAACAATAATAAAAACAAAGATCCATTGATTTTCTATTGTTGTTTCAATAGTATCCATTTTAGTTAGAGAACTTAAGCTAGGGTTGTAGAGATAGTTCCATTTGCCATCAGTATCGGTATCAAGAAGATAACTTCCGTTTGTAAGTTTCTGCACGTTCGTTGCGATACTTGTGACATTTGTATAAAACGAATCATAGACCCCGTCGTTATTGCTATCTAGAAGGAATCCAAGTGTGTCTACAAAGTGCGCATCGATGAATACGGGGAACGATGCGTGTTCTGACCAGGTGATATTATCTGTTGCAGTGGCTGTAATCATATATTTCCCTGGAGAATTCCAGGAATGTGATAGGGAATATATCGTCCTGTTTGGCAGGAAAGCACTGGTGTTTTGGGTTCCATCACCCCAGGTAATCGTATATTGGAGGAAATTATTCTCCAGGTCAGTAGATTGTACCGTATACGTTAACATTTTATGTTTTGTTCCTGTTCTTGTTCCATTGATTACTGGTTTTGTCGGAGGTCGGTTGAGAGGAAGAATTTGTACGAGAATGGTATCGTTTCCTGTTGCGTTTTTCTCATCGACAACCGTGAGTGTTACCGTGTAACTCCCAGCATTCTGATAGGTATGGGTGGTTCGTTCTCCACTTCCATTGGTGTGATCACCGAAATCCCAGAGCCATTTGGTGAGATATCCATCAGGATCGTTACTCCGCGATCCGTTTAAGATAAGGAGAGTACCTACTACTCCAGTCTGTTGACTAAGAGAGGCATTTGCGATTGGGGGTTGATTCGTTTCATTATTTGTTTGGTTGGATGAATCATTCTCTGAATCTTTTGTGGAAAAAGACCAGAGGGGGCTGCTGGTGCTGCTCCCGAAGTCATCCCATGTAATGATCTGCCAATAGTAGGTGGTTTGATTCTGTAAGGTTCCTGGGTGAAAGGATGCATCGGATTGCCTGGATACTCTCTTCAGAGGAGAAGAGGTAGTACCGAAGTAAATATCATAGGTGACGATATCAATATTGTCTGGATCGCTTCCAATCCAGCGTAAGGTTGGTGTAATCGGTATTTCTGTTGCGCCTTGTGCAGGGGAAGGATTCGTTGGTTGGTTTGGTGCTCGATTCACCATCTCTACGGATAGTGCAGGGGACCAATTACTTTCCGTACCATAGATATCTCTTGCTTTTACTGTAACCTGGTATGTTCCCGGGGCGTCCCAGATATAAGATGTTTGAATGAGTTCACCGCTTTGATAGGGTCCAAGCCAACTGCTTATCGTGGTATCCCCCCAATCAAATTGATAGGAGAGATCATTGCCATTGGGATCTGTGGATGAGGTTGAATATGTATAGGATGTGCCATGGTAACCGGTTGTGTTACCACTAGGGATGTTTGGTGTTACTGGCGGGTTGTTGGTGTTTTCACATCTGATCTTAAAATTTTGAGGAACATACGCCGGACAGCTGAACGTATATGTTGTGTAAATCAGCATATTTTTTAGAATGGTCCCCGTATCTGTGCAGAGATTTACCGATGTATACTCGCTATTATCAATTTCGGAGGTAAGCCATGACACGGTTATCGTTGTCGGAGATGATCCGCTACCCGGCATCCATTGGATTGTTAAGTTCCAGATTTTCGATGCACTAGGGTACTGTCGATAATCCTTCCATATACTATCATATGGGGAGGGGAGGTTATCGGTGAAAAATGCTTTCACATAGGGAGCTATTGGTGTTGGTGGTTTTACCACATCGTAGCTATCTGGTGGTGGACCGTCCCCTGCGTCTGGTGCTTCACCAAACACGACCTCATCCTGTTTTCCCCCTGATTCGTTCACGTGTAAGGTACAACTCCATGTGATGCTGGTTTCCTTTGCTTGTATTGAATTATTGAAACATGTGCACATATTGGTAATGAAAAATATACTTACTACTAGAGCACCTATTCTGTTTATCATTGGTATTACCTTTTATGTTTTTTATGTGATTTACTAGGTTTTCTGTTTGATACTGTTTTCGATTTTTTTGTTTCTTTTGGTTTTTCTTTTTTCTCAGTTTTTTCTTTCGATTTTTTTGGTTTTTCTTTCGTCTCCGCGGTCTTTTCTTCTTTTGGAGCTTTCTCTTTCTTTTTCTTGATTTTTACTTCACCCTTATCGGGTGGAGTAATATCGTATCCTTCAGCACTAACTACTACTTCCTCAGCTTTTTCTTCCTCTCGTCGGAGAATCGGAGTTTTCTTCTCTTCTACTTCGTTTAAAAATTCTCTTCGTGATTTGTTTCTCCTAGTATATAGAAGTACGAGAACAATGATGATGACCATGAATATTACTAAGAAATAAATGAAGAGAGGGGGCAGTGGTATTTGATTCTGTTCCGATGAGTTGTTGTTCGAGGGTTGATTCTGAGAAATAATCTGGAAGCGGTGTAAAGGCTCATTTGGTGTGACTATGTATGAGTATGAGTTTGTTGTGAGCATATTCGCAAGAATAGTGTTGTTTTCGTAAAGAAAGAGCGTTAAGTTGGTGATTTTTAATAACTGGGAGGAATCCCAGTTGATAGTGATGCTTGTTGAAGTGGTATTCCCTGGTGCAGGGAGCCAAAGGATAGAGAGATTCCATTCCGTATAATTAGATGGATAGTGTTTGTATTCATAGATGAGGTTGTTAAAAGGTACAGGAAATGGTGTTTCGAACCAGGCTGCAATAGCTGGGAATTGGGGGGGCATTGGTGGTGCTGGCATGTCGTAAATATCTTTGTTGTCTGAAGCATTTGTTGCTTCTCCAAAAAATACTGCGTTACTTGCTCCGCTTGATCCATTGATCGTAAGCGTGATATTCCATACTACTGTTGGGTCAGCTGCGGTTGAACGAAGGATACTTGTATTATTGGTAAGGAAGGAGGTGTTCACCCCGATAAGACCTATAATTATGGCGATGAGTATTACTTTTATTACATGTATTTTTCTTGGTGAAGTTTTCGATTTCATAGATATCAACTGATTTATAGAGAGGTATTCTGAGTATCTAATATTGATGTGGTTTTATAGCTTTTGTTGTATTCTTCCCCTGGTGTAGTGGAGACGATGCTTAATTTTTTTTCTGATACTACTATTGTAGTCTGTTTTTTTTGGTGGTAGGAAAAACCTTTTTGTTGATGTGTTATATTATAGATGATAGATGAATCAGATAGGGTCAACCGTGTAGGTATCATCTTTGATACATTAGGAGTTATTGCGCCATTCTTAAGATCTGGATAAAGGTCATACCTGCGTACTCGCCTCTCAAGAATTGGATGATACAATGGATCAATGCTGCCATTTCATCTATCACATAATTTTGAGATACAGGCATTGTTATTGGGAGGGAATCTGACCAGTTGGATTCTGCGCCATAAAAATCTTTTGCTTTGACTGTTATCTGATAATTTCCTTTTTTTGTCCATGTGTGTGTTGTCTCTGTAATTTGACCGGATGTGTAGGGGCCTAGCCAAGCGGAGGTCACCCCATCTCCCCAGTTCCATTGGTAATAGACTTGGTTGTTGTCTGGGTCGGTTGTGGTGCTACTGTATGTATATTCTACTCCTGTTTTCCCGGATGTTTCTCCTTGGGGTTTTTGTGGTGTAGCAGGGGGGAGGTTGTTGGTTCCACAGATGATTTTAAAATTTTGAGGAATGTACGGCGGGCAGTTGAAGCTATAGTAATTATTGAAGAACATATTTTTCAACGGAGTCCCTGTCTCTGCGCAGAAGGAGAATGAGGTGTATTCGCTGTCATGGACCTTATCAATATCCCAATTAATCGTCACCGTTGTAGGGGAGGATCCGCTAGAGGGCATCCATTGTACTGTTAGATTCCAAACTTTTTCAGTATCAGGATAGGATCGGTAATCCTCCCATAAGAAGTCATAAGGAGAGGGGAGGTTATCATTGAACCATGTACGGATATACGGAGTCATAGGTGCTGGGGGTTCCACAATATCATAGCTATCGTGAGGGGGGCCATCGGTTGCGTCAGGTGCTTCACCGAACACGACAAAATCGTGTTCTCCTCCTGATTCGTTACAGTTCAATATAACACTCCATGAGATATTATTTGTTGTTTCTGCCTGGATACTCGTGTTGCATGATATGAATAGACTTAGAAGGAGACTACTTACACAGGCAATATACATTATTTTTTTCATCGTAAATCCTCAAGTTCTTTTAAAGTGTATGCTCTTTCTATTAAATACGTTGCATTGATTTCTCTTCATGATGTTTTATTCGAGAGGGATACTTAGGTTTTTCTGGTGTCCTCATTGGAGATGGTGATAACCGCATTATAAGCGGTTATCTCCAATGGAGTTTTGTCTTTTCTGTTTGTGACTGCTTTATAGTTATTGTTTCATTGTACAGGTTTGGTAGGCGTACATCCAATAGCCGTAACCGGGTTGTAGCTGTGTTTCTAAACTGTACATTTGGTTGGTTCGGTCCCATCCGTAGACAAATCCGAGGATATACCCATTGTCTATTGCCTGTTGCCAGGTATGGGTGCCGCTGAGGTATTCGAAATGCAAGTCAACGGTATTGATGGGAGA
>CABMCU010000050.1 GCA_902384685.1 uncultured archaeon
ACAGCATCTACGGAGATCATACAGGACAAACAAAGATCGGTGATTTCACCAAGTGAACAAAAAAAGTTAGACTCCAATTCATCCACTGGTTAAAACCAGTGGTATTCTTGGAGATTTTTTATAAAAATTTGTTAATTTTACATTAAATATTTACTAAATAATGTGTGTTGTTATATTCACGTTATTTGTTAACATTCGAGTTTAACAATAAATAAACGTGTTAGCAATGAACATAATATTATGCTATACAATAACATGCAAATTGAATGACAAAAAGTAGCATTGAGTACGATATAAATGCGTGATATTTTCTAGCAATGTTAAAATTGATAAAAACGAAAAACTAACGAGATATGGTAGATTTTCAAGTGACTATCAGGGAATTTTAGTTTTTATTCCGAGAAAAAACAATAGTATCAATGATTATATTTAGGATTTACTTCTTGACAACAGGAGTAAAATCGAAGAGTTTAAGGGGAAACAGTATTTCCTGGTAAGTTACCTTCGGTCTTCCGAAAGTAACCTTTCAATGCTCTATTTCATTAAAAATTTTGCCGGATGACCCCCATGATCAGCAAGTAAATGCTGTACTCTGTCAAAATCTTGAACAGCTATAATCGATTCATGATTGCTTTTATTGATATATTCTTCCCAATGCAAATACCCACAGTAGAGCGGATTCTTAAGAATCGTAGAAATCGTCTTTTTTGCCCATAACCTCCCCTTTTTTGTGGGTAATTTGGCGTCGTTAAGTAATTTTGTTATTTTTCCAATACTTACCCCAGAGAGATACCATGAAAACATATTTTTAACAGTTGCGGCTTCGTTAGGATTAAGTTGTAGTTTTCCATTGGTATAATCATAACCATAAGGTATGTTAAAACCCAACACGCCTCCATTTATTTTTGCTTTTTGTTCCATGCCAATGTAGACTCGTTCTCCTATTTGTTCAGATTCCAGCTGGGCAATACGTTGGATAATATCCATCACGAATCGACCCATAGCTGTTGAGGTATCCAATGCTTCCATCATAGAAACGAATTCTTTTCCTTTTTTATTAAGATCTTCCATCATTAGCATAAAATTCTTAGAATTCCGATGAATTCGATCCATTTTAAGGACAAGAAGCGCATCCCATGAGTCTATTTTTTCCATCATTAACGAATAAGCAGGTCGTTTTGTTTTTCTACCAGAATATCCATCATCAACGTATTCTCCTTCGACTATCCAACCTCGTGCTGTACAATACGCTTGAAGTTTCTCCAATTGTGCATCTAAAGAAAATCCTTCTTTTGCTTGATCTTCTGTAGATACTCTCGTGTAAATTGCTACTCGTATAGATTGCGCATCCATCCATAAGTTGCATGTCATTTGGAATTTATAAATATTATCAAGATACATACCATGCTAAACATTTTCTATCAAAATTGTAATCTATTTTACCATGCTAGCTAGTATTTAGCAAATAAATTATATTGAAAAATAGTCTTATGTTTGTAATAATATTACTTGTTAAATAGAAGATTTAACTCGTAAAGCTAATATATTTACAAAATTTATAAATTATATCTTACTATTTAATTCTCTTCTGTGTCTTGCTGTTCATCATGCTCAAAAGTAAAATCTTTAAGATCATATTCCTCAGTTATTATTCGAGAACGCACACTGGCTTTTTTTATTTGGTGTCCACAAACCTTACATTTTCCAGTTACATCGTCGTACGCCCTCCATTCCATACAAGTCGGACAAAACTCATCTTCACCAACAATAACCTTCTGAACAGTCGGATGGATATTTTTCATCATTATCTTTTTCGAGGATTTAAGTGGTCTTTTTTTTACGGAAATCTTAACCTTCTTTTTCATAATCACTCGCTATAGAATGCTAAGAAGAGATATCAAAAAAGATTTATATTGATCTTTCTACCCAACTTTACCCCTCTCTATTAAAAGCATGCGATAAAAGAAAAAAATAAAGATTTATAGAGGGTTAAATAATACATGAATTTACTTGTAACAGGTGAATTAGGAGCAAGTAACTATGGATGCACTATCATTCTACAATTCAGATCTCTTCAAATGGGTTATTCTTCCTATACTGATTTTCGTTGCACGTCTAATGGACGTAAGTCTTGGGACGTTGCGGATTATTTTTGTGTCTCATGGACTGAAATATATTGCACCTATCGTAGGGTTCGTTGAAATCAATATCTGGTTGCTTGCTATTGGACAAATCATGCAGAACCTAAACAATCTTGTCTGCTCCCTCGCATACGCAGGCGGGTTTTCAATAGGTGCTTTTATTGGTATGTTAATTGAGGAAAAACTGTCAATTGGTATGGTCATGGTTCGCGTGATCTGTAAACATGATGCCACCGAACTTATAAAAACACTGAGGGAAGCGGATTACGGAGTCACAACACATGATGCAGAAGGTGTGAAAGGACCTGTAAAAATTATCTTTGCAGTGATCCGTCGAGAGGATCTCCATGATGTCTTGAATCGAATCCATAAGATCCATCCACATGCGTTTTATTCGGTAGAGGATGTTCGATCAGTTGGAGAAGCTATGTTTCCATATCATCGCCATAAATTGCTCCAAGGGCATCGAAAAGGTAAATAACATAAAAAAACTAGTAAAAATTTATTCTTTTTCATCAGGAGATTGTTTTTCTGATAATCGTTTGAGTATTTCTGATGATAATTTATGATACCCGTCTTTTTCGCTAATAACTGCTGCTTCGATCATCTCTGTATTAAATTTCTGTTTGGTTATTTTCTTCAGTGTTTGAATCCCCAGTTCAAGTGCCTGATTTAGCGAAATATCTGAGGCATAGTTTTTTGTAAATTGAGTCATGGCGTCAACGCTTTTTTTACCTTCGCAAACCGCTTTATATCCAAGATAAGCTCCAGAGGGATCTGTAGAAAATAAGTGTTTCCCGGTATCATCGATACCACCGATAAGTAAAACCACACCGAAAGGCCTGACGCCATCAAAACGGGTATACATATGTTCGTATTCACAGAGTAAATTTACAAGGTCTTTGACTGAGATTGGTTCATCATAGCGGACCTTGTTCCATTGTGCTTCTTCACGTGCGATTTCGACGAGATGACGACCATCCGCAACAAGACCTGTAGCTGCGCAGGCGATATGTTCGTCAATTTGATATATCTTCTCAAGAGATCGTAGGTTAATAAGCCGACTAGTTTCTGGTTTATGCGCAAGAAAAAGAATTCCATCGTTCCATTTGAATCCCATGGTAGTAGAGCCTTTTTTAACGGCTTCCCGGGCATATTCAACCTGATAAAGTCTGCCATCCGGAGAAAAAATCGTACTTGTTTCGTCATACTGTTGTCCTGATTGTTCCATAACCCAGCTCCAAGAGAGTCGAATCAGAATATAATATTTAGATTAAATACTTTCGGACCTTACAGTCGGTTTGCGATTTGTACAAGAAGCTTAGTTTTCGGTCCTTTTTTTTCGACAAGAATTCTTCCTTCTTTCATCCAGGGTGTAGATGAATGAATTCCGTCTTTTTCTACAATAAGTTTTAACTTGAGTGATTGTGCTGCTTTTAAAATGTTTTCTAACGATGGTTTTTCCACCGCATATTTTTTTGCGACTTTTCGTCCATTTAATCGAGAAACCGTGCTATCAAAATATAGAGGATATATTACATATTTGTTTTCATCTCTGGAAACCATTGGTAATCACGACTGTTTATTTAGTGAGTAAGACCGCGTTAATGACACCACTTTGTCCAGGTCGGGAGGTAATTTTTGCTTTGCCGATTTTTGTGTTGATTATCGCTCCTTTATTCATGATGTTTCGCCGGACGTAATGGACATTTGCTGAGTTTTCGATGACTGTCACGATTTCTGTTTTTGTAGTTTTATTTGTTTTTGGGTCGATAACAAATGCGGTATCTGCGGTGAGAATTCGAGATTTTTTATTGTTTCCTTTCGTTCTGATTGGTTTTCGTTTCATTGTTCCGATGGTGGTGAGGTGAAGTTCTCGTCCTATTTCGAACCGTCTCTTATTTCTTGCGTATCGGATGCGCCGTCCGGTTTTACTTCTTTTTGAGTTACCATGCCATACTGCCATGAGAACTCCGAATAGGAAAGGAATATTTAAAGGATATGGAGAGTGAATAATTTTTTACCATATTCTTTTTACTCCATAAAAACCTATTTTAAATATCGCTACTGAACCCTACAAATTCGTTTGGAATCAATAAAGGATTAAGCAAAGCTTTTCTCCGCATGGCTCTACCCGTCTTCATCTTCTTTTCCTCCTAGATAGACTCCCCCTTCTCTTTTAATTTTTTGTTAAAATGATAAAAAAAAAATGGATGGAGAGTTTATTGTGGATATCCACCTATTTGAAGACTTGGGTCTCCGAGTAGCGGCCATTCTTGGACTGATTGTGCATCGATTGCATCCCAGCCGAGATCTGGGCACCACCAGCACTGGGGAAGTGTGAAGTCCTTGAACGTATTGATATAACTTGTTTGGGTTTGCAGATAGATCTGCCCAAGTGTCTGGTATCCTTCTTGTCCGTAGTGTTGTCCGTATTGTTTGAAGAATTCCGAGGTTATCCATCCATCACCGGCTCCTACGGTACAGAATTCACCTTCCCAGCCCCATCCAAGACCAGTATTACCCATCGTAGCAATTGCGCCGGTGTTGGGAAGTTGAACCAAATACCAGCTCCAGCATTGGGGAACCAGTTGGATACCGGTCCACATCCCGTTGTCTCTTCCGAGCAGCATCATATAATAATTTATTCCTGATGGGATTAATGATACGCTGAAAAGGCTATTATGACAACCGCCGACAACTGTGATTGGGAACTTCCCATTGTTTGTTAGTTCTTTCATTGGCCAGACAGGTTTAGAGCTAAAGGGTGGAAATGTGCGAAGATTTGATACCCAAAGACCTTGGATGGTTGCATGTTGACGGTTTCCAGGGATTCCTGGTTTTTGATCTTGCCACACTCCTGGACTGCCATGTCCGGAGAAGTATGCAAATCCGTATCCTTCGCTATATGAACTTATTACAGCATCCTGCCCGGTGAATTTCCCATTGGAGGTAAAGAGGATATTTGTGTCAAACTCCTTAGGCATATAATATAAAGCTCCACCTCGACCATTTACTGCTTTTTCACCTGTTACCCATTCTCCTTCGTAGTACATAGGTGTGTTATTTCTCCAGTCTGAAAATATAATGCCTCCTTGATTATTTTCAACCCAGACATGAATATTTGTCAGATTTCCATAAGGTTTGGGATCATAAGATTTACCACGAATGGTGAGTACCCCATCAACGTAGGAGACATTCCCCCACCAGAACAGGTCATTACAATAAGCTTGACCTTCAATTGGTTGATAGGTCACATCAGTATTTCCTAGAATGTTACCTTCTGACACAGAGACAATTTCTGCTATAGGCGGTGCAGGATATCCATTTTGTAGTGCTGGATTCAGATGATCATCATGATTAAAGGTGACGTTAGATGCGGCAGTGCTATCTTTTATGATATGAATGCTGTCAACAGGACCTTGGCCTCCTTCAGGGTTAAAACTTTGGGCTTTAATGGTATAGGCACCATCTGCGAATCCCTTTGTATCCCATTGAATATTTAAATCATATTGGTCAATGAATCCATCTCCTGAAATAACTATCATTTTCTTAAACCAATCAGATCCATAAGAAGTGGTCTCATATGTGATAATTTTATTCACTACATCTTGCACTTCTTTCACATCGGAAAATGCTAATCGTCCTACCGCCACATCGGGTATAAGATCGATGATATCCTCAGGCCATTCGGCTAGAATTCCATCTCCATTAGAATCCCAGTTTTCAAATCCTCCTCCTTCTTTATAGATATCTGCATAGTAGAGATCTGTTGGGAAACCTGCATCACCATTTTCATCGATATTTGAGTATCGAACAGGAATATGCCACGCTGACGCGCCGATGTTTGTTGTATCTCTTGGTTTCGCATAAATAGTCGATTTAAGTCCACCGGCTAGAAGGACATATTTGATGTTCCATTGTTCAAGAGCATCTTTAATGAAATATTTGATTTGTTCAGCTTTATCAAAACCTTTATATTCAGCATAAATGTCTTCGGTTGTTTTCAGGGTGGTTTCAATCCCATATTTGTTTTTATGATCAATAAGAGGTTGTAGTGCATCTGAAAAAGCAGATGGTGCTATGATAACCATATCATAGGTTGTTGTTTGGGGAAATGGTGCTGATTCAGGCGGAGTGTATGTAATTGTGATGTCTGCGGTTTTAGCAATAGTGATAAGATTTTGTGCAGGTGTATATTGGATGGGATACCAGTGAACTGCCACATAAGTTATATGTTCAAAATGTTCATTGACTCCCACACCGATATTACATTGATAACATTTGGATGGATAGGGGTCGTTACTGAGGTATATTTGTTCATCTTTACGAGGAGGTGCCTTATAATTTTCAATTGGAGATAATGGCATTGGTGCAGGAGACGGTTGTATCTGTTTGTTTAGGGTTTGTTGGGTTGTTTCTGATGATGTTAGTTGAACATCTATGTTTGTTGCACCAAAAGGAAGTTGAAATGTTTTGGTGAATTCTGGTAGAATTGGTTTTCCGGGGTTTAATAAAAATTGATCATTTTGAGAAAAAGAGACACGTACGTATTGTTCTTCTTTTTCGGTTATGGTTAAATCTTGTATAGATAGTTTTAGTGTTTGTTGTATAATTTGATATTTATTATTACTTGTCGGTTGGATTGCTGCAGCCCCTAGTCCCCCTAGGACAAAACATATAACAATACTAATTGAAATTAGTTTATTCATAATATCCTCCGTTTATATTTAAAATTTAATCACTATTGTTATATTTAAATCAATCGGTCATAATATCACAAAAGGATTTCATAAAAGGGAATTAAACAGGTTGAAAAGATTTTTGAATCAACAAAAGGTCATTACCAGATCGATCATATTAGCTGATTTAATGAAAATATTTTTGACAGATTTTTCTCTCTCTTTTTTCTTTTCATTTAGTTTAATATAAACGATTGATTTTAAATCGAATGTCAAATTCGTTAATTGGTATTAGGAAGGCTATAATAAATAGCAGTATAGAGCTTTTGGTTGTGATTGTTCTAATTAATATAATGATTATAAGAATTTTTGGTATAGATAGTTACAGAGCTAACTCGCTGTTTTATCTCGCTTCATTTTCATTTATTATAATAGGGGTTAGATCAGGAAATTTTTTTTTGCTGAAGCCAATCTATACACGACAACCTAAAATAGGAATTAATGAATGGTGGTTACAAAAAAGCAGGGGTAGCCAAGCATGGTCAACGGCGCAAGATTCAGAGTCTTGTCCTGTAGAGGTCCGCGAGTTCAAATCTCGTCCCCTGCACCTTTAC
This sequence comes from uncultured archaeon, assembly GCA_902384685.1. Lineage (GTDB taxonomy): Archaea > Thermoplasmatota > E2 > DHVEG-1 > DHVEG-1 > SM1-50. The sequence continues at coordinate 7,438 of CABMCU010000050.1, forward strand.
ATTTTCAACGGGATTAAACTTCGATTCTTTCTCATAAATCGTGTCAATATCTAGTTTTCTTTATTTTTATATTTCCAACAGGAGAAAATCTAAATTTTTTACTAGTCAATTAAAGTCCAAATCTCTTTACATGCGCTAATCATTTGACCGGCAGAACATAGAACAGATGCTTTCAGCCTTAGAAAATCGAGTATTTCTGATAAACAACGTCCATGAAGAAGCACCTGCAATATTTGAAACCAGATGGGCTCTCTCATATCTTCGAGGTCCTTTAACAAGAGAGCAAATTAAGTTGTTAGTTGAACCACTGAAAAACAAGCAGAAAACAACTTCGCAAATTCAACCTGAAATAGCTTCATCTTTAGCACCAGGGATTTCTTTAATATCAGAAAAAGGAATGTCTCAAAGACCATCTCTACCACCAGATATTCCTCAGTATTTTTTACCAGCAACCCAGAATCAATCAGAGAAATCGACTGTCGTGTATCATCTGTATATTATTGGAGCAGCATAAGTGCGTTTTACAAATGCAAAAACCAAAATCGATCAAACAAGAGATGCTGTGTTCATCACACCGATTACAGATGATCCGATACCAGTTAATTGGGATAACTCAAAACAAACAAATATTCAGATTTCGGATCTGCAAAAAACATCATTAGAAAACGTTCTATATACCGATTTATCCTCAGCTGCTTTAAAAACAAAAAACTATAATATATGGGAGGAGGACTTTACGAACTGGTTATGTAGAACACAGAAACTGGAATTTTTGAAAAGTGAAAACCTCAATATGACCTCGATGATCGGGGAAACCGAACGAGACTTCAGGATAAGACTTTAGCAAATCGCGCGAGAAAAACGTGATCAAGACGTAAATATATTAAGAGAAAAATATGCCACGAAATACGCTAAAATTGATGATCTATTAAGACGCGTACAAATGGATGTTGAAGAGCATGAAGCCATAGCACGGGATCAAAAATATCAAACTGCGATTTCTTTCGGAACTACACTATTAGGCGGTTTTCTGGGAAGAAAAACATTCGGTAGTGCCACAAAAACTACCCGTGATATAAGTCGAAGTAGAAAGAAAAAAAGAGAAAGCGAATATGCAGCAGAAAATCTTCAATCTCTGCAACAAGAAAAAGAGCGTCTCGAATCACAATTCCAAACCGAGGTAAACACGTTAGATGTTAAAATTAATCCAATGACTGAACACTTAGAGAGTATTGTGATTACGCCTTCAAAGACAAACATTTTAGTCCGTTTTGTTACACTTATCTGGACATCAAGCTAGTTATCAGCGATATTATTTTCTTTTATATTTCTGAAGATATTGACTACTGATATTATAAGCGGTATTCATACGATATTATTCTGTGCAGATGATACTATCGATCCTGCACACGAAGATTCACTTTTCCTTATGAATTCATTTGAAGCGAAATAGGAAATCATACTATAACTGCAAAAGTATATGATTTTCCAGGAAATGAAGCAATTATGAGGCGAGCAGATCAAAAAGCAGTTCTTTTATCTTTAAATGGATGTCAGAGATAATCATCCAACGTTTTTACTTTTTATGTATTCAGATTTTTTTCTTATGATTACTCTTGTGTCAAAATCTTATAATCATGTAGTTGGGGTTACCACTTGCGGATTGACATTATTTAATAAATATGGATCAATGGTGAAAGCACTCTCAATTTCTGGGTTAACTGTAATAGAATCGAAAAGTATATGAAAAATATAATTAATGCGTTCTGAGAACTGTTCCCATGTAGTTACTTTACTTACCCATCCTCGTCCACTGATAAATGGTGGGGCAATATGACCTGGTTGTGGCCAAGCAATGCTTTGATTTAACCATGTAATATCTGGACCGCTACCGACTGCAAAGACATTAAATTGATCCTGCCCAGATTTCATAAAGAGTGTGGTATTTAAATATGCTTCAGCCTGCACTGTAGTTGTTTTCCCTATATTTTCGTTGCGTAGTCGTCCCCAATAGCCAGTGGTCCAGTTACAATTTGGTACACCATCTGTTACCATAAGAATTATTTGTTTCCTATTACTACTAAAGTTAATAGAATTACGCACTTGATCCGCTGCAAGTCTGATTCCGCACCCCATTGGTGTATTGCCATCTGTTTGGGTTAAATTATGTAATTTATCAGCACTTGTTAAGAAATAACCAGACGTACCTGTATCGTTATTGATAATTGTTGGTGGAATCTCTACCTGTGCACCCCATTTATTCTCTGAATTCCACGGATTATTACCCATATATGTACCAAACTGAATGACGGTAAGTTCTACTGATTTATCAACAGGAAAAATACTATTATTTTTCAATGCTTTGTATAATCCATCTTGCATTAGTGCCCAATCAGCGGGTAGTATACTACCTGAACCATCCAAGATAAGTGCAAACTGTATAAATTCTCTAAAACCAATACTGGTGACTTGTAATTTTACGTTGAGAATAACAGGTTCATCATGAATAATTTGTTTAATAGACCAGATGCCCGTAGTATTATTATAAGTGCCTGGTTTAGAAGTGCTATTGTCAGGTTGAGTCTTGCTACTTATATAGAGTAACCCCTGAGGTATTAGGAATTTTACTTTTATATTAGCCGATCCGTCGATATCTCCCCCGAGACATGTAACTGTAATAGTCACATTAATATAATCATATCTTTTTGGATTAATGGTGGGGCTCACCGTTGTTACGAGCTTAAGGTCAACAACTGGATGGGGCGTAACAGACCCTAAAAACTGAATCGAATTACTTTCTTTATCAGTTGCCATTATATCAATGGTTTGATAATCAGATAAATTTTCAAGATCATAGGTAAATGGAAATGTAATTTTCTCCCCAATATCCCAAAAACCATTATGATTGGTGTCAGTCAAGACGTCACTTACTTTATAATTGTACTTTTTACCGGCATACGTAAAGGACACATCTGTATTCGTATCAATAGGGTCTCCACCATTATGTGTTACAATCAAATTTGTTTTATCTACCGTTCCTACAAGATTAGCAAAAGTTTGTTTATTAGGGCCTTTATCTGATGATAATTGCAAAAATACTATCGCCATTACAGCAGTTACTATTGCTAATAGAAGGACAACACTAACCAGTTCGGAAACAGCATAATTTATTTTTTTTTTCTTCATTAAATATCCATCTCCGTATAGAGTATTTTTTCTTTGTTTAGATTACTGAATAGATGGTCGTTTTGTTTTTTATTCTACTATACCAAATGCTAAGTCAGCAGTGACCATTATTTCTCTTATATGAATATTAAAATAATCACCGTAATCATCATCGATTAAATTCACGATGACACTATGAGTAGTTGTATTAATTTGATGCTCAATACCTTTATTTAATAATGAAACATCAAATGCATCACGCCATGCATCAGGATAGTTCGTCTGGATAGTAATATTCGTCACATTATGAATCACAGTATATTGTTGGTTATTCTTAATTACCTGTGTGTATATCAGATAGGTCCCACGTCCACTTGTAAGGGTATCAGCCCCGGTTCCTGCTGATACGTTTATGAAAAATATAGTAAGATTTTTCCCGTACTCAGTCACGAGAATCGACGGTCTAGCGGACAGGACACTTTTATCAGCTTGACTCAGTATCAAAGCCCCTGCTTCATAAATATAGGATTGATCAACAAAATTTGTGTTATGAGATATAAACTTAATAGAACCAGTAGAATATAAATGATTATAACCACTGTTATTCTTTATTAAAAATGAACAACTGTTCGATGGAATCCATAACTCATCAAATGATTGATGTGTACCCAAAAAAGGTATTTCAATAGTACCCATAGTAACAAGGGAACCAACGGCGCTGCTACCATTTGTAAGCGATTGAACATCTAGTGCATATTTCAGTTGAGCAAATTGATTGGATACTTGGTTCATATGTTGGAATTCTGCAGTTTTCATCCACTGTGGGACATAGACGGTATTTACTATACCTAAAACTACTACAATCAATGAAATAATGAGAGCTGCTGTAAAAATGCCTACAACCGCGTGATCATTATTTATGTCATGTTGTTTTTTCATTATTTATCTCTCCTTTCCTAGGTTTTCCGACATCTCGCATCAGCACTTCCAGGTGTAGGCTCAATGTCGCCGCCACAATAACCAATGTCTTTCCCTATATTGTAAAACTCATAATATCCGATACCTTTGGGGAAGGTAAAACTCCAACTCCACGGAGACGATTTGTCAGGGTTATTCGTATCAGGCCAGATAGTCCAATTCTGTCCATGGGAGCCTCCAGAAATGCTCCAGGTGTGAAGCATGATCACATCGATAGTCCAGCTATCCTGAATTGTATCTCCGGTAGCTTTACTTCCGTTCAGACGGATAGTATATGTATTAGACCAAAGACCAGTCGCAGTTAGGTTCGTCCAGCCAGTTGATGTGATGTTTCCAAGTCCGGACCATGTAGAACCAGTCCAGTATTTCACCATCAGATTCTCCGTACTACCAGTATGACTAGTAACATAAAAACAGATCTTTTCTATCGTATCACTATATTGAGCAGCAGTCCATTGATATTCAAAGTCTATCCTATAGTTGGAAGCATTGTATGTATTGAGGAAGATGCAGTCGATGCTCCATATGTCCTGAGAAGTGTCACCTGATTCCGTTGCTCCAACCAACTGAATTGTGTATGTAGCG
>CABMCU010000051.1 GCA_902384685.1 uncultured archaeon
GTACGCAGTACGAGGTTTTTTCCTTATGGACATCAAGTCCTATAAAATATTTTGTGTTTTTCATGTTGCATCACCTTAGGGTATGCAACACGAGTCTTCCTCAAGAATTATCATGCCATCTTTTTTTATTATAAATTAATTCATACACAAATGTGGATAAAAGAATAAGAACAGATAATCCATACAACCAGAAACCAATCCCTGGGCCCCACTGACTGAACACGGAAGTTTCCATACCTTCATCTTGAATAGAGACATCAATAATGCCTTGCCCTAAAAAACTTCCAACACCAACTTTTGTAAACGCAGACATCGCAATAGAAAACAAGACAAGGGAACAAATCAAAATAAAAAGAACACATATCAGTGAAAAGAAACACCATTTATTCTTATCAACTCGTTTAAAAACCAGACTTAAAAAAATAAGAAAACAACCCATGGCTATTAGAACAGAAAGAATAGTCATGACATCAGCAAAAAGGTCAGGGAAAAAAACAAACTCTCCTCCAATAAATTGAGATGTTCTCGTCGTAGTTATTAAATCTAACGGAATTAAATACAATAATGAGGAGGTCTGCACCTCAGAGGAGGATCCTTGAAGTGCCCACCAAGGAGATACGATTCCAGCAATACAAAAACCTAAGACAAGAATCACAAGAAAATAGAAGGGATCCTTCTTCATAATACTCATCGCGAGGCCAATCAGAACAATAACACCAGCTGCGATAAGGACAAGCAACGGAAATAGCGGTTCTTGAGTGGTAAAAAGATCAACACTCCGCTCACTTATTATTTTTAACGATCGCTGGCTAATAATTTGACCCTGAAAAAGCACAAATACAACATAATTACCAGGAGGAATCGACGAAATAGTTCCAGAAGCGTTATTTTGTAAATCTATCGTTTTATCGCCTCGATTGAGTTGAATTGCTACACCTCCTATCTTCATACCCCGAGAATCATACACCTGGAACGTAATCGGATACATCGCAGGAAATACCAAAGTCATATCATTTGAAGGGATCGAGACCTCTTTTTCCAGAAGGAATGATTTATATTGAATCTGCAGCTGGTATACAGCGGAAGGTAGATGGGTGAAATAATAGATGTTCGCACTCCGTTGTTCAGTAAAAAGTACTACTGGGGTTTCCATTTCTTCGCTAGTCAGCTGAGGTGTCACATCGATTTCTAACGGTAATTCCCACAAATCTATCAATTTAAGAGTCCAGTCGTCCTGACGAAGTTCTAATGATTTTTTAAGGGAAACTAATGAATAAATGGATCCAAAGTGGATTGATTCATTCTCCACCTCAAAACCACGATATAGAATGATAAGTTGGTACTGCTGCATAAAACCGCATGGGGCGGTGAGTAATGCATGCCCATTAATCGTCGTATTTCGAGCTACAACAACACCATCATGCATAAGCAGTGTACTGGCGCCATCGATTCCGTTCCCTTCTTGATCAACTAGCGAAATCAAACAAGATCCCTGCTGTTTACAGAATATATGGATTTTTGTATCCTTGGTTAAATAAATAATCGCATATTCAATAAATCGTCGCTGACTTCCCAACAAAGAATTATCCCTAAATACTTTGATAAGGTAGCGACCGGTGTCAAGTTGTTGAAAATCGATTTTTTTATATACCGAAAAATTACGAACATCAAGAACATGGGCGGTGGTAATGAAACGTTGCACAAAGGAAGATTGTTCAGACGAAGAGAGGGAGTTGAGCGGGAGTCGTATCGCAGACCCAGAACTGACTAATTCTTCCTCACGAAATACCTCTACGGTGATATATGGAAAATTACGTCCAGTAAGCGCAGAAAGTGCAGAGCCGAAGGGAACCGAGGGAGCATTATGGATATACACTGTCAGTGTATAACGATCCTGAGTCTGATTATTTTCCGAAGAACTATTCGCTTTTAATGCTGGTTTCAGTTTCACCAGTGCTTGAAAAATCTCTGCTTCGGTTTCTACTAAAGGATATCCTCCTACAGGTGAGGAAAAAAATTCAGCGTCAAAGGATGCCACAAATCCTTTGGGGATTACCATATCTTTTGTTGCATTCCTTGTTTCATATGCATTCCGAGTAAATTGAAACGCTGCTGTATCATATTCCAACCCAGGAAGATGCGGATAATTAGATTCATAGACCTTCAACTGAATCCCATCTCGTTCATCTTCTCCTGCTTTCACTACTGAAGAGGAACCAAATAAGAGCGCCTGAACCGAACCGGTGGTTCCTTCATCAAATGACGCCCAGGCGTTTTTTCCAACGTCGACATCATCAGTGGTTTTTATGAGTCGGATAACCGGATCTTCAGGGATAAACTCAGGGTTTGTCTCCACCGGATATTCCTCCACGATATCACGTTCAGTATAGACGTGCAGATAAGGGTACAATGTGCCGAAGTTCAGGTCTTGAATAGAGGTACTATGTATCCCACCACATTGCAACGATCCATAGGTGCCGTCGGTGTTGCTTGGTGGATATATTACGCATTCTTTTAACGCCTGATGGGTGATATGTACATGGATTCGTTTATATTCTAGGGGGCAATAGTAATATTTGTAGACTGCAGTGGTCCGGAGATCATCACCATTTGACCGGCTCACAATCTCACAGGATACCATGAGATTTCCATCGCAGAGTATCTTCTTTGATACAAGCTGTTGACTTGTTGAATTATACTGCCACATTTCCTCGTTATAATAATAGGTGAAATCAAACGATGCAACAGCTTCTCCGTTCTTTGGCATCATCTCGGTTGATCCTTCTTTTAATTTGGTCACGTACTGCGACGTACTATACCAGAGAAACTGTCCTTGCTGTGCTATTGCATAGATAATGGATTCCTGCTGAGAGATTTTATAATACTGGGATTGTAAGGGGTATCCTGAGATAGGTTCATAGAAATAAGAAGAATCTTCGATAGATACATGATCAGGATAGATTGGAGAAGCAATCTCTGATTCATCATAATATACGTAATACCATCCGTTTACATCTACCTCTTTAGGAGTAAGAAACACGAGGTTACATGAGATAATATGATTGTCATCGCTATGGACGAGATCATAAATCTGAGATTCAAGTTCTGTATCATCTTGGTAAATCACGCGAATTGAATGCTGCTGTTCATCGCGTGCCCAACAAGGGTTATCAAATAGGATAGTTGTATCAACCGGTTGGAAAGCTGCTAAATCTGAACTGGTGTTGAAATTAAACACGAGCTCCTGGCGAAATGACCATTGGTTATTCCACCATCGATCCTTAGCTACGACGGTATTTATCGAAAACAGGGGAAATAGAAGAAAACCTGCAACAAGTATAACGCCTATTGATTTTGAAACCATGAAGACCCACGTTTCTCTGTTTTAAATAGTACTACACAAATAATTATTGTCGCCTTCATATATTATAGTTACGACATAAAAAAAATAAGAAAAACTTAGAATATATGACCTTTTTTCACCACGGTTTCCACTAGGTTTATTCCAAAATGATAAGGGAGGAACTGATGGTTCGGACAATCAAGAATTATACAATCAGCCTGCTTTCCAATCTCAAGACTCCCAACCCGATCCTGAACTCCGATGGCACATGCTGCATTAAACGTTGCCGCGGTCACCGCTTCTGCAGGAGTCATCTGCATTTTCAAACATGCAAGCTGAATCATCAATTGCATACTTTCTGTCCAACAGTTCGGATTCAAATCAGTCGCCAAAGCAACCGGAACACCACAATCAATAATCTGTCGTGCTGGTGCATACCGCTGCATCATCAAACAAAATGGTGTTCCAGGCAGAAGCACCCCAATCACGCCCTTCTGCGCCATTGCTCTTAAGCCAGTCTCAGATGACATCAACAAATGATCAGCACTAATCGCACCAACCTCTGCCGCGAGAGACGCGCCTCCAGTATCCACAATCTCATCCACATGAATCTTCGGGATAAGACCATATCGCTTTCCTGCATCAAGGATTTTCCTAGATTGATTAACCGTAAAAACTCCTTTCTCACAAAACACATCACAGAACCGTGCCAGATCCTTTGTTTTCGGAAGCATTTCTGTAATAACCGTTTGAACGTACTCGGTCGCTCGCTGATCCTTTGGTATCGCATGAGCACCTAGGAATGTCGAAACCAAATCCATGGGATGATTGTCCTGAAGTTTCTTCTGAACTTTCAGCATTTTTATCTCAGTTTCAACATTTAGACCATACCCGGTTTTTGCCTAGCAAGAAGTTGTCCCATAGGAAAGCATCGTATCAAGACGTTTCTTACTCTGATGCAACAACTGTGTAAAAGAGGCTTTTCGTGTCTCATTGACTGTGTAAAATATCCCACCCCCGCGCTTCAGAATCTCTATATACGGAATACCAGCAAGCTTCAAATCCAGCTCAAACTCACGAGATCCTGCAAAAACAACATGTGTATGAGGATCCACAAACCCAGGCATCACAAGCTTCCCAGAAGCATCTATGGTTATATCCGATTTGTATCGAAGATTCCGTCCAACATCAACGATTAGGTCATTCATAATAGCAACCGACCCGTTCTTAATGATGGAAAGTCTCTTCATCTGCTCCCCGGTCCTAGGTTTTCTTGGCCCTTTCAACGTCAGTAGTTCGCTTGCATTGGTGATGAGGAGGTCAACAGATTCCATACCGTGTTCCCAAATAGTTAAATGAAGGACTCCCGATTAAGGTTTACGGTGAATCACTATGGTAAGACTGATAGAATGCGTACCGAATTTCAGCGAAGGAAAAAACAAAGATACGATTGAGACAATCCGTAACTTAATTGACAAACATAAAGACATCACTTTACTTGATTTTACTCCTGATACTGATCATAACCGCACAGATGTCACTCTTATCGGTTCTCCAGAGGCAGTCAAGGCAGTTGCACTCGAAATAGCATTCAAATGCGTCGAACTCATTGATATGAATAAACACAAAGGAGAACACCCTCGCATGGGGGCAATCGACGTAGTCCCTTTTATCCCTATCACAGAAGTCGGCATGGGAGAATGCATTCAACTCGCCAATGATTTTGCAAAACAGTTCTCTGAAAAAACCAATGTCCCCTGCTACCTCTATGAAGAAGCTGCGAAACGAGAAGACCGGCGAAATCTCGCCGATGTACGACGAGGCGAATATGAAGGACTTAAAGCAGAAATAGGAAAGAATCCTAATAAAATTCCAGACTATGGCCCAAACAAGATACATCCAACCGCTGGAGCAACCGCAGTAGGAGCACGGTTTTTCCTTATCGCATTCAACGTCAACCTTGGGACAACCAATATCAAGATAGCAGATGAGATTGCCAAGGCAGTACGACATAGCAGTGGCGGTTATCGATATGTGAAAGCAAAGGGATTCGAGATCAAAGATCGGGGTATCGTCCAGTTATCGATTAATTTAACTAATTACCAAAAAACATCAATCTTTCGTGTTTTTGAAACCATAAAAAACGAGGCAGACCGATATGGGGTCCCAGTGATCGACAGCGAGATCGTTGGACTGGTACCGCTAGAAGCATTGGTTGATACCACGAATCATTACCTCCGACTTGAGAAATTCAACGTTGATCAGGTTCTAGAAAAAAGACTTTTGGAAATAAAAAAGTGAGCTATATGCCAAAACTAGTGAAAATGAACATAAAAATGTTTCTTGATGAGCTTGCTTCAACTAGCCCAGCACCAGGTGGCGGGAGTGTTGCTGCATTATCAGGTGCATTGGGCGCTGCGCTATCATCGATGGTTTGTAACCTCTCAATAGGAAAACAAGGTTATGAAGCAGTACAAGACGAAATAACAGAAATCTTACAACGAAGTGAAGAACTCAGGAAACAACTTACAGAGCTTATCGACAAAGACACAGAAGCATTCAATAAAGTCATAGAAGCACTAAAAATGCCAAAAGAAACAGTAGACCAAAAAGAATACAGACAACACACAATGCAGAATGCGTTTAAACACGCAGCAGACGTGCCGTTGGAGACAGCACGAAAATGTATGCAGATCCTTGATGTGGCACGAATTCTTGCAGAGAAAGGGAATAAAAACTCAATTAGCGATGCAGCGGTTTCAGCATTGATGGCACAAACAGGTTTACAAGCTGCGATGCTGAATGTCCGAATAAATCTCTGTTCTATCAAGGATACTGAATATATCCAAAAGGTTACTACTGAGCTAGGCGAACTCCTGCGAAACGCTATGGAAAAATCAACCGAAATTCTTGGCATTGTCGAAAAATCCCTTTAAAAAAATGTTACTGGAAGAGCTGTAATGACGATCTCACCAAAGACCCTCTACAACTTGTTGGTCGATAATTTTGGATATCAATATTGGTGGCCTATCGACGAATATTATCATCAAAAACAGAAAAGTGACCCGCGGTTTGAAATCATAGTCGGAGCAATCCTTACTCAAAATACTGCCTGGGTTAACGTTGAAAAAGCTCTTGACAACCTCAAGAAACACAAAGTACTAAGCATTAACGCTATTGTTCATATCAATGAAGAAAAGCTTAAAATCATGATACAATCCTCCGGATTCTTCAATCAAAAAACACAACGTCTCAAACTCTTTGCTACCTATTTACACAAAAAATATCAAGATGATTTTCAGAAGTTTTTTTCACGAGACTTAACAGAAATCCGCCATGAGTTACTTTCCTTACAGGGGATTGGCCCAGAAACAGCGGACTCTATACTCTTATACGCAGGAAATCATCCCACCTTTGTAGTTGATGTATATACAAAACGTATCTGTAAAAGGGTACCGTTTCAAGTATTAAGCGATTCTTACGATGATATCAAGTACTTTTTTGAAAACGAGCTTCAACATACGATTCTAAAAAAAGAGCTAGTAACTGTATATAAAGAACTCCACGCTCTTCTCGTAAAACTGGCAAAAAACAATTGTCTGAAAAAAAAACCGGAATGCCTCTCCTGTCCTCTCACTAAACTATGCGAGAAGTCTCTCTAACTTACTCCGCAATACCTCAGCAGGAATATCGGGAAGAGAGATAAGCTGCGAAGTCCCAAGTTGACCTTTTCCCGAGAGCTTCACTTGGATAAATCCAGCTTGTTCAATATCTTTCAAATAGTTCCAAAACATCGTATGCGCCCTGGCTTCCTCATTATATTCCTCACAGGTGATCGCATAGGTCTTCTCTACTTCACCGGTATTCACATATGCAGTACCATCCTTCTGCAATCGTTTTGCTATCGATAGTAAAGTAAGCAATTGATGTTTTCCTAGATTCTTCAATTTCGTTTCAGTGATTACTGAGTAGGTTTCTGCTTTGGCAGCACGTACATGTTCAGGCACTACCTGCTTTGCATGTTTCTCATCAGCGTACATCCCCGCTTTCCATAACAGCTCAATAGAAAACCGTGCATCACCAAATTCGCTGGCGATATCAGCGATGAGATCAATACTCTCACCAAGAACTGTGTTTGCGTGAAAAGCAAGATCCACACGTTGCCGTACGATATCACAAAGCTCATCACGGGTATATTTCTCCAAGACGATCACGTTACTCCGTTTAAATGTACTAAGTGCTGAAGCGTCTAGCTCGGAGAACACATCCTTCTGTGAAATCATGACAACAGATACAGGATTTCCTGTTTTCATGGTTTCATCGTTGAACCGCGTGAGATCATAAATAAGATTTGGCCCGCTTTTTTTCAACAGTGCATCTACCTCATCGAGTACAAGAAGGAGTTGCGCTTCTTTTCGTTGCAGGTGCGTACGAAGAACCTGCAACATTTCCTGTACCGAGAATCCCCGGTCAGGGAATCGTGGATCAAAATGCGATAGAACACCAAGAAGAACCATTGCATCCGTAGATCGTTTCCGACAATTGATATGAGTGTATTCGATTATTGTACCTTGTTTTCGTGCAATCTGAACAAGCGACTGACAGAAATGCTTCGTCATCGCGGTTTTCCCTGTCCCTACGGGTCCTCTGATGAATGCATTCTGTGCGATATTAGTAAGGAGTGGCTTATACATCTGAGCAAGTTTTTTAATCGGTTCAGTTCGATGAGGTAACTCCGCGGGAACATAATCAAAATCAAGCACATGAAGGTCTTTGATCACTGATGACGAGAACAGTTCATCTTCAATAATACTACCCATACTCTAGGGTAATGTCTATTATTAATAAAACTTTATCTCTCCAGGTGGATAAAGATTATACACCAGAATGATATTTTGATTGTTAATTATGGGAAACGATTCTCCAGCTCAAAAATCATTAGAATTCCTGAAGAAATCATTCCAAACATATTACGCAGTAAATAAAATAGAACTCCCAGATCGTTTTGGACGTAGGGAATTTGCATTTCTGTTCTTTGGTGGAAAAGGTATGGTGCGACACCTGGGTTTTGAGAAACGAGAAATGCTCTGGAATTTTCTCGCGGAACGGGTTCCACAGCATACCTATTATTCATCTGCATATTACCAGCATCCAGATGCAGCAAAGATGATGGAAAAAACCTGGATGGGCGCCGAACTTATCTTTGATTTGGATTCGGATCATCTTCCAAACGCAAAAAAAATAGGATACGTCGAGTCACTTATTGAAGTAAAAAAAGAATTTATAAAATTGATTGAAGAGTTTTTACTTGGTGATTTTGGGTTCAAAGAAAAAAATATAGAACTATATTTCAGCGGGGGGAGAGGGTATCATTGTCATGTGAAGGATCCAGTGGTTCTAGATCTAGATAGCAATGAACGACGGGAGATTGTTGATTATATCACTGGGCGTGATCTGCAGGATTCTATTATCTTCCATGAACAAGTTACTGGAAGAAAAAGCTACGGAAGTTACTCATTTGCCAGTGGAAAAAGCTTGAAGATGCCGACACCTGATCAGGATGGGTGGAAGGGTAGAATTAGTCGAGGAATTATTGAACTCGTTGATGAAATTAAAAAGAGCGATGATCCAGAGAAAAAATTACAAGAGTATGCAGTGAGTCAGCGCGATGCAGAGCGACTGGCTCAAGAGCTCTCTGAAGAGCGAGTGAATCGGATAAAAACTGGATTACTAGATCAGTCCAAGACCATTCGTAAGTTTTTCTTAAATAGCGCTCTTCGAAGAACTGCAGTATCACTCAGTGCAGGGGAGACTGATGAACCAGTCACCTGTGATGTGAAACGACTTATTCGATTGCCATCTTCGTTACATGGAAAGACTGGTTTAAAAGTCGTAAAAATAACAGTTGAGGATTTGAAAGATTTTAACCCACTGAGAGACGCGGTTGTGTTACCTGACGATCCCGTGCGTATCGCAGTGCATAAACCGATATCGTTGGATATGAATGATCAGAGTTTCCATCTGAGCGAAGGTGAACAGGAAGTCCCAACCTACCTTGCCGTCTTCCTCATAGGAAGAAAAGAAGCGATACTCGTGTAATCTATCATGTATCCGTTAATCTGTATGTCTCCCAACAAGCATAATTACTTGAAAAAAAGTAACACTAAACCATTATTTTTATACTCTATTGATTAGACAAAGCGAATGGCTTCGAGGTTTAAGGGAGCTGCAGTATTCATGTTCAGTCGTTTATGAATGGTCGATGACAGATCAAGGCATTTTGATTCTTCACCATGTCCAAATACGACGCGTTCGGGACGGGGTGACATGTTATTTATGAAACCCACGAGTTGTCTGCGGTCACTATGCCCTGAGAAACCATCGCAGGTCTCTACATTCATTTCAACAGGCATACTTACGAGATTACCTCCGATATTCATAGGGATTTCTTTTGCTCCTCGCTGAATCCTTTGACCGATGGTGCCTTCCGCCTGATATCCAACAAACACCAACGTATTTTTGCTCTCTCCCGACCAGTGTTTAAAGTACTCCAAAACCGGGCCACCATTCATCATACCACTGGTGGCAAGTACCACGCAAGGGTCCTTTTCAGCAAGGATTTTTTCTCGCATCTCACCGCTATCAACACGTTTGAAAATCTCAGATAGTAAGGGATTATCTCCTTGTTGGAAAATCTGTGTTCTCAGTTTATTATTCAAATATTCTGGATATGCGGTATGGATAGCAGTAGCTTCCCAGATCATTCCATCAAGGTACACAGGGATTTCCGGGATTTCTTTCATTTTCACAAGATTTTCCAGGACAATCATAACCTCCTGGCTCCGCCCTACTGCAAACACAGGAACAAGAACTTTCCCTTTCTTCTTCATCGAAGTACGGATAATATCCTTCAATCGATCTGTCGCCTCTTTCCTACTAGGTTGGAAGTCATCATGTCCTCCATATGTGGATTCTATGACGAGAGCCTCAGCCCGAGGAAAATGGTTTACCGCAGGGTTAAACAACCATGTACGTTCAAACTTAATGTCACCGGAGAATGCTATATTGTACAATCCATCGCCAATGTGGAAATGACAGATAGACGAGCCAAGGATATGGCCAGCGTTATGGAACGTGAGTCGAATATCAGGAGTGATATCGGTTGTATCCCCATACCCCATCACGATACAATTTTTAATGACATTACGAATATTTTCAGAGGAGTAGGGAACTTTTTTGCCGTCAGCAGCAGCAACCTTAATGTAATCCATCTGCAGCAACGTCATAAGATCTCTAGTAGGTGGAGTGCAATAGATAGGACCATCATATCCATATTTGTACAATATGGGAACTAACCCACAGTGGTCAAGGTGCGCGTGCGTGATGACAACTGCATCTATCTTCTCCAAGGGGAGTACCTCGGGTAAATGAATGTATGGTGATCCGTTATTCTCCGAAGATACATCAATACCGCAGTCAATCAACACTTTGCTATCCTGGGTATTCAACATAGTACAGGATCGGCCAACCTCTCGGTACCCACCAAGGGCGATCATACGAACATATTTCTCCCCGGTTGATGCGCCACGGTGAATCTTCCGTCCTATTCTCCGTAGAATTTCTTTCCGTTCATCACTCATTGAACGGAGATACCCTCGAATTTCCTGGACGGTTTTTGATTGAATCGGTGGTGCTCGAACAATACTAGGAGCCCAGTTAATCTTCCTGCGTATCTCATTCAACAGTTGGCCTTCTCGTCCAATCGCTGCACCAGGTTTCAATGCCTCAATCGTAACCTCACCGACATCAGGTTGGAAATAGATATTTGTGATTTCTGCTTCTTTGGGGATAATCTGTCGTATTTTCTTTTCTGCAATATCGATATCGGTAAGAACTGTCGGATCAGGGCGAACCACGATCCGTTTCTGAAGATTCTTTGCCATATTCTTAATTAAATCCTTATTATTGGCAAATTTATCGGGCGTCTTGGTATAAATCACAAGAAGTGCCCCTTCGAATTCTACTTCAGAAATGTCGACACTCGCAGGTATTGAACTTCGAATCTTGCCTCGTATTTCTGTTAAAACATCATCAACGGTCATTTTCTACCTTTTTGAAAGCTTGTAAAACGAACTTTATATTCTTTTTTATCTTAGAAGATTTCTCTGAGAATACGAAGCTTTTACTTCCCCATTTTTTGCAAACGTTTTTTTATTTCTTCTTCAGGAATCAACTTAAATTCTTTCTCCGTGATCACTGCCACATCAACTCCGTTTCCTGAGGCTGAATCTCGACCCATCGCAGCAGTAACCGCCCTGATAGCAAGTTCGATACCGTCATTTACGGTCATATCATCTCGGAATGAATCCTCTAAAACACCGAACGCATAGGGTGACCCAGAACCACCAGCGGTATATTTATCAGGAATAGAACCACCAGCTGCATCTAATGAATATATATGGCCTCCTGCAGAATCCCACCCACCAAGTATCAACTGAACATAATACGGGGCAAACTTTCGGGAGTTCAGGATATTGGACAGTAGTGTTGCAGCACTATGCACTGACATTTCCGCATCTCGTTTTAAGCTGTATAATTTCGTCTCTGCACTCAGGTATCGAGAAAGAACCTGGAGATCACCTACCAGTCCTGCGGTTGCAAGCGCGAGATGATTATCAATTTGATATAGTTTTTTTGTCGCCTTATGAGCAATGAGCCCACCCATGGTTGCTCTTCGCTCTGTCGCTATAACAACACCATCTTTACATACCATACCTAGAATAGTGGTACCAGTTTTCTTTAAATCATCTGTCATAAATTACTCTCCAGTAAACACCAGAAAAATACTGGATAACGAATCTCAGAGCTTTTATATATACTTTGTGCAAAGGAAAGAAGAGGGGAAAAGCATAATGTCTTTTCTATTAAACAGGATTAGATAATAGATAATTGTTTCCCAAGCTTCTCAAATTTATCGAGAGCGAAATCTAAATCCTTCGGTGTCAGACCAGCGTTCATCATGGTACGAATCCGAGCTTTATCTCGAGCAACCATTGGAAAGACAATCGGTAGTGCGAAAACACCTTCATCATATAATCGGTTACTTAGCTCTTTTGCTTTTCCAGGGTCTCCAACAATGACTGGAGTAATAGGTGTTTCACTCGCTCCAGTGTTAAAACCCAAGGAATTTAATTCTTTTTTGAAGTATTTTGTGTTATCCCACAGTCGTTTCACGTGTTCAGGTTCTGTTTCTAACACATCGATTGCAGCAAGTTGAGCACCAGAGACAGCTGGTGGGTGTGAACCACTTAGTAACCAGGTTCTTGATTTGTTGTATGCGAAATTCACCAGGTCTTGACTCCCAGCGATGAGACCACCGACCACACCGAAAGCTTTACTGAATGTTCCCATCTCAACGTCGATCTTTCCTTCAATATGGAAATGTGCGCCAATTCCACGTCCATCCTCCCCTATAACTCCTTCTCCATGTGCGTCATCAACATAGGTCATCGCCCCGAACTCATTTGCAAGTTTCACAATCTTGTCCATAGGAGCAATGTCGCCATCCATACTAAACACACCATCGGTGATAATAAGGATACGACGATATTTCTTATCAGAATCCTTCAATACCCGCTCGAGATCACCCATATCACGATGTTTGAAAATCGCACGGTCTGCTTTGGTCAACCGAACGCCATCAATGATGCTTCCATGGTTCAGCTCATCGCTAATGACGATATCGCCTTCTCCAACAAGCTGGGGAATCAATCCAGAATTTGCTGCAAAACCGGTTTGATAAATCAGGGAAGATTCAGTTCGTTTAAATTTTGCAAGCCGTTTTTCGACTTCCGTATGAATTTTCAGGGTTCCCGCGATCCCACGAACAGAGCCAGATCCAGCACCATATTTCTTCGCAGCCTCGATAGCCCCTTTAATAAGGCGGGGATGGTTACTAAGGTTGAGGTAGTTATTCGAACACATCATGATTACTTCTTTACCGTTGACAATCGAATGTGGTTTTGATCCGCTCTCAAGAATACGAATATTCCACTCAAGATGATTCTTTACTAAATCATCATATTCGTCTTTTAAAAATTTATTTGCATTTCGTTTTGTAATTTGTGTCATCATGTTAGCTCCTGTAGTTATAAACCTGAACGGGGGTCAGTGAATTAGATTCGAATATTAAAAGCTGTTGGTTTGAAGTTTTACTACTCTGCTAAGTCGGTATCCAATGACTACCATAAGGTACCCTTGCGAAGCAAAAAGATGATCCAGCTTTTTATCACCCGTATCTACACGTAGAACAGGGGTATGCATAAGCTTAGAGGGTGTGGCTACGACGATGATGTTGTCGATTCCTATTTTATTGATAACAAGAGGGCTGAGTTGCAGGTTTCCACGACCAAGGATGAATCCTTGTGCTCCAATAGGACTAAGAAGAATTTTCATCTTTGGATATTTTTTCAGCAACGTTAAGATTTGTTCTTCGTTTACATCTCTTCCCACAAGCTGTTTTTGGTAGATTGCATCGATACCAAGCAACGTATGTTGAATGTTGAGTTTTTTTGCGATATAATCAATGGTTCCGCCGCTACAAAATAAAAACAACCAGTCAGGGTATTTTTCCAGTTCATCGTTGATATGTTCAGCAAGCTCGTCTTTTACCTCTTCATCTGAAACCGATTCAAAATAAGCTTTCCCTACCTGTATATAGGTCGGTTCGACGATGCCTTTTCCGGCACCAAATAATCGAATCTGCCATTCTCCTTTACGGTAGAGCTCTTCGTCAAGATCTATAATCTCCGCATCACCAATCGTAAGTCGCTTATTGATAAATTCATGGAGCATTTTTGCCGTAGCAATCGTATTGATTCCGAAGACACCGGAATGCATCTTTACTCCCGCAGGGATGCCAAGAAGCGGGATTTTTTTATCGATGATAGTGAAGATATCTCGCGCGGTTCCATCACCACCACAGAAAATAAGCAAATCAATATGGTGTTCCAGAAGTTTTTTGCATACATTTTTCGTGTCATCTGCTGAAGTCGTGTTCCCTGACGGTGAGTAGATGACTTGTTTATTTTTGATGCCAACAGCTTCCAATTCGCTATTTCCCATATCTCCACCGCAGGTGATCCAATGAAGATCATCGTGGTTTGAAGAAATGGCACAAAACTCACGGAGCATTTCTTCTGCTTTCTGTGGTGCAACAGTTTTTGCACCTAACATAATAGCTTTTTTGAGAACACCATCAGTTCCTTTCAATCCCACTCGACCGCCCATCCCCGCAATGGGGTTGACAAGAAAACCAATTTGTACGGTCATCGGATCACTTAGGGATTGTTCTCAATATGAATCTTATTTAAAAATTAATTGGTCATAGTATTATTGCTTTTTCATTTTGGGATTTTCACACGATGCATTTAAATACTTTTAATAACAAAGTGGAATAGCGGTGAGGAAGGGCGACGTTCGGTGGGTCTCGTCTTCCCGATCTGCGCTCTTATCTTCCGGTGACGCTGGTGTTGCGTGGTTACGTTGCATCGGTTCGGTACGCTCTTACGTACATCGGTTCCCCTCCTTCCTTACCTGTTTTGGTTGTACTATTATTTTTTTAAGCCTCGTTGTATTCGTGATCGTACGATATCAAGATCAATGGTTCCCTTGGAATATGACTCAATAAACGTTCTCGTATCAATGCTATAAAGTTTTGAATCGCACATCAGATGATATTCAGCACACGCAGCACTTTTCACTTCATTAATAACTTCCTTGGTGATAGATGACGTGAAATGAAAGTCTTCTGAAAGAAAGAAATCAACACCGTTTTTTAAGGTAGACACAAGGATATTACAATCGTTTATCACATGATTTCCAGGGGCTCCATGATCTTCCATTGAACGAATACATGCTTGACTGAGTGCATCAGAAAGCAACCTATTTTTAAAATCAATCACAGTCGCATGTGCATGGGTCCAACGTTTTATTGCCTTTTTATAAGTTGATTCGGTAATACGTCCCCAGATTTTCAATTGTTCAAGTTCTGAGACAACAGTAGAGGTAATAAAACAAGCAATATGGTCACGGGCTAATACGTCTATAACTGTATCAATGAATAAATCATCTTTAAGTAAGAACGATGTGTCAAACGAGACGCTTCGAATTTGAAGTTTTTCAACCATTCTTTTATCTCCATGTTTTCATAATAGACGTATTATTCGTTTCAATTTATTCTGAGAAAAAATTGAACGGACCTATGGGGGCCCAATCTTCTCCTCTCCTGGTAATTCCAGTCGAAATATTAATGTTTTGGTGGCATTTCGTTTGGAAAGTTCACTCACTAAAACCTTTCTTTTTTTCTTTTTTTGTTCATATTAATTCGTTTTTATTAAATTACTTATTTCCCTCTGACCTGGGTCAGTACTGTTGGGACCAGGTATTTTTTTCGAATGGGATTTGTCGAACCCGGTCCCATCCTCCTAAATTTGTGGGGGTGTATTGATATCAAAGATGAAAGCATCATAAAATGGCGATGCACTGCCCCAAAAAGAGACGGAGAAGGTCAATTCAACCGGATTATATCCTGCTCAAATGAAGCACATCGTAATCAGGGATTCGGTTGGATATGCGAGTGCGGACGATGGACCACTGGAAGCGATGCGTACCATAAACCATTGAAAATAGGCATCCGACCAATAATTAATTGTGGTAATCAACGAAAAAGTGTTGATATAAAACAAATCATGGTAATGATACCCGAACCTAGAAAACGGTATCTTCCTGATATAACGACATGCAAATCATGTAAGATACCTGTATGCCCAGGTTCTGTGAGATTTGATAAAAACTATTTTGAACTTGGCTATATAGAAACGAACCTTCCCATGTGTCCTCATGTGGAATACGAGGAGGACTAGACATGAACGAAGGTCCTGTTGCTACTTCTCCTTTGGATTGGTCTATCCCTCAGCGTCGTTGTTATCAACGTATTAAAAGCGGTTTATCCTGGCATCAAAATGAGATCTTGAGATTTCTGACATTGGGTTCTGCCCTGGATATGAAGCGGTCCCAACAAGAATCCTTTAGGGCGTTGAAGGAACGATTAAAACGATTGACTCTCTCAAAACTCTATGACGACGGATATATCAGTAAGGATCAACTCTTAACGCATTATTCAGGGAAACCTCTCGGCTATATCCCTCAACTCAACTACATCAATATACGCACTGACGAAGGACCGGAAGGTGTCCTACATATCCTCTTTTTTGGGGATTTCATCCCTCAATCGTGGTTGAAGGATACCTGGTTCGAATTAACAGGGAAATGTAAATCAGCCTATATTCGGATGTGTAAACAACCGACCTATGACGAGAAACGATTAGCTCGATACTGTATCGATCAATACTGTGCTGGACAAAGTGATTACCTTCGTTTTTCCTGTTCTAAAGATTGGGTATATCCCGGTTTCGTGAAACACTACAATATCCTAAAATGCGATTGTAAAGATTATTCCCATGCGATAGGCGAATGTTACGGTAGGCCGGTATTCCAACTAAATATGGACTTATTAATCGAGAAATGGAATGAGTGGTTATCCTATCGTGGTTCTATAACTTTTAGTAAATTCAGGAGAAATCCTCCTCTTGAAACTGAATTATTCCTTTTTGATAAACATACAAAAACATATTCTTAGAACTAGAAACATTGACGCAGTTTTACCTCAGATATAAAGTAAAAATCTCATTATTTTTTTAACCAAGATGGATAAAATATTTTATGAGTATGTTGATGAAATAGAAAATGGTACCGAAATAGTAAATAACTCGTAAAACACATACATTTGTGCTTCCCCGGAAATATAAATATCGAAATTTCTATTTGTGATACCCTCAAATACCACATAAGCGATATCTGAATATAAAAGTGTTAACGAAATTACTTGTTCTCTTGAGGAGTTTCTCGGAATTGAAAAATGTGACAAACTACTCTTTCCGACATAACTATCAGCAATAAAGACATCAAATGTGGCAGATGCTATCGACAAATCACGATTCGTTGGATTCGTAAAATTTATGGTGACCATTAGATCACATGAGATCAATCCAATATCGGCTAAACGGACATTCTCTACACTTATTTTAGATTCGTTTACCGCTACAGCATCAGCCATGAATTGTAGAATTGTGACAGTAACAAGAATAGCGATGACTAAGCCTGTCATCACCAAATGTCTTTTTTTTATGATATTTTTAAACAAGATAAACAATCGTCCTGCGGCAATATATTTTCATTGGTATCACTCTAGGTTTTTCTTCCTGATGCTTTCGCTTCGTTAACTTAACTAGCCCTTTTCGATAGAATATTTAATAATCCCAATTAAAAGGAGAATTATAGTCCATATGAAAATTATAATCATTTTACTGTTTACTTCTGTGGAAGAATTGTTTTGGATCGTAGTCAAACCGTTATAGACTACTGTAATTGGTAGGTGTTCTGCTATGGAACGTATATTTTCAGGCATGGCAGAAACGGGAATAATAACATCTCCAAAGATCATTAAAATAATTACAATTAGAGGTATGATATAAGCGGCTTGTAATTTTGTTTTGGCAAACACCGAAACAATTAAACCTAAAGCAAGTCCAAATAAGGCTGCTAAAAACAATAGAATAAAAAATATTCCAACTGATCCTTTTATCTCTAAACCAAGTATCAGGCCAACAAGTAAGAGGAGTGTACATTGGAGTAATGCGAAAAAAGAATTAGCTATAAATTTACCAAAGAAATGAGAGAAATTATCAATACCCAATCGTTCCCTATCTAATGTTCCGCCCTCAGCTTTTCTTTCACCTACAATACGAAGCATAGTCGTCTGAGCGCATATATAAATTAATGATATAGCTAGTACTGCTGGAGCAAAATAATCAAATGATCTGATTGGCTCTATTGATCCAGGAGGTATAAAATTAGAATCCCCTGCAATACGTAAACATGCCATAATTAGAACCGGTTGGAGGAATAAGATAAACATTGCGAATCTATTTGCAGTGACAGCTCTACCTTCTAACCGGATTGCTTTTATAAGATTCATCTCTATTCTTCCGGTGATTTTCCTGTATAAAACCTAAATATATCTTGTATTGATGTTTTTTCTGTTTTTATTCCCTCAATCTTTCCACCACATCTTCGAATAGAATTACTAATTTTTATTACATCTGGGTTATTACAAAATATCCGAATGTGCCTACCTGTTCTCCACATAAATTTAACTGACTCTAGTTCTTTTATACATTGAATCACTGTTTCAGACACTTCTGAGAGGTCTACTTGAATAATTTTACCGAAACCTGGTGTACAAGATGCAAGGTATTTTGATGATCCTTGAACCGCTATTTTGCCATTGTTAATGATGATTATTTCATCAGCCATCTCTGCCTCCTCAACATTGTGTGTAGTCATTACAATGCTAACACCTTCTTTGTTCAACTCCTGAATTATGCTAAAAATGTTACCTTGTATTTCTGGGTCTAAACCTGTTGTAGGTTCATCTAAAAAAAGTACAGGGGGTTCTTTTAGTAATTCCATTGCAATACTTAGTCTCTTTTGTTGTCCGCCACTAAGGTCTCCTGCTTTAACATTTTTTCTATTCTGGAGACCAACTTTGTTGAGTAGTTCATTTATTTTTTCTTCAGGATTTTTCACGCTCCATTGAATCGCCGAGTTGATCATATTTTCAACAGGTGTTTGATCGATATTCAATTCAGGTCTTTGAGGAACAAAACCAAATGATCTGGTTGCCTTCATTTTATCTTTATAAATATCAATCCCTAAAATTAACACATCTCCTGTTGTTGGTTTCTCTCTGCCGACTATACTTTCCATTAACCGTGACTTCCCTGAGCCACTTGGACCAGTTATGGCATATAATTTTCCCTGTTTAAGATCTAGTTTTATATCAGTAAGTATCTCCTTTCCTCCTCTGATGCGCGATAAATTATTTACTAGAACAGCAGATTTTCCATCTCCAGATGGGAGTGGTCGAGACTTTAGTTTTTTCCTCTTTATTTTTCTAAAGTAATAAATCCATATTAAATAAATGCTTATTATACAAAAACATATAACAAATCCAAGAGCAATAAATATAGGAATGTTCTCTGGTGATAAATAATCAGGGCTTTTTTTTGTAGATACATTGTTTGATACTGTTACTGTTAGGGGACATGACCAGCTACTATTTAACCCCTTTATATCTTGAGCAATAACACAAATTGAATATGTGGAAATAGAATTCCATGCATGAGAAGCAGAAACAGTTGTATTTGAATTTGTATACATGGACCAGTTGGTAAAGGTTCCATCTCCCCAGCTAAATCGGAATCGAATTTGATCGCCATCAGGATCAATTGTGATAGTAGAAAATAAATAACTGACTTCTGGTTCAATCGATGTTGGGCCAATAATTTTCAATGGAGAATTTGGTGGATTATTAAATTGAGGATTATTTTCAGAATCGGCGACTATTGTAAAAGTATACCAGCATCGGTTCCAACTTATACCATCGGTTGCATTGACATACCACCGATATGTCGTTTCATACTTCAGACTTGAAATAGTACATGATTTCGTGCCGTTACCCACATTGTTTACAGAAACACTACCAACATTTGGATTCGTCTGAATCGTATAACTAAAAGATTTTCCTTCAGGGTCTGTAATGGAAAGTGACAGACTCGAGGTGTTAATGGAAATATTTTTCGAACCGTTTGAGGGTGTTATTACAGAAAATGCAGGAGGATTATTTACGGGAGGATTATTTACGGGAGGATTATTTGTGGGAGCTGAGATTGTTGTAAATGTGTACCATTGCCGAGTCCAAGTAGAACCATCAGTCGCATTGACATACCATCGATATGTTGTTGCGTACGTAAGACCTGAAATAGTACAAACTTTCGTACCATTATAAACTCCAGTTACTGACTTGCTACCAACATTCGGATGGGTCTGAATAGTATAATTAAAAGATTCACCCTCAGGATCTTGAATAGTAAACGAGAGACTCGAAGTACTAATTGGAACATTAGTCGAACGATTAGCTGGGGATATCCCGGAAAAAACCACAGGATTGTTTACCACTGAAGAGGAGGTTGTCGTGAAGGTATACCATTTTCTTGCGTATCGGTTGCTACCGGTAGGATCAGTTGCATTGACCCAAATAGTATAAATTGTTGAATACGAAAGATCAGAAAGCTCTAGTGATTTGGTTCCATTGGCTTCTTCTCCAGTACTGTTTGTAACCAGTCCATTACTACATTGAATGCTCCACCAGAACTGATCACCTTCTGAATCAGTAATTAGAATGTTCCAGGTGGGATTTAACGCATTTTCTATAGATTCATTTGTTGGAGAGGGCGTACCAAACACAGGTGGATTATTCATCTTTGTTGTAACTGTAAATGTTTTCTCAGTCGCGTTTTTTTCAGGTGGATCCCACGGACCTATCGTTGCATAGGTGTAAGTGCCAAGGATTATGGTGCTGCCATAAGTCGAATTATAGGGACCTGCATCTGCATATAAATACATATCATCTTGTAAATCAAAATCTCTGTAAGCCCTCACCGTATAATCTCCTGCCACGCTAAAGTTCGCTTCTTCA
>CABMCU010000052.1 GCA_902384685.1 uncultured archaeon
ACCATTTCGTGGGTCGATATGTTTTAAGCAGAATGGTTTGCGTTCCTTCATGTTACACTATCATAAAATGTACCTTATCGGATACCCCCATCTTTAGATGGATTTATTTTGGGAGGATGTCATTTTGATATAAGAAAAATATTAGAGAGAAACTTTTTTTGAATAATTTACTGATAAATTCATGTTCCCTTCCCTACCCTATCTCCTTGCCCCTTTTACCGACAACAAATTTTAAAGAGGCAAGGTATGTTTAACAGTATGATGTGAATATTAAATGGATACATACACTGTTTTCCCAAATCCCATTATTAGTAAAAAAGGGATTATTTCAGAAAAGTTCATCAGTCTGAATATCAAAACCTTCTGGGATACCTGTTCATATGTGCACGAATTACCGTACGGATACAATTCTAAAACGGATGATATTTTAATATTATTCAAAGAAGGATTTGGTTCTTGCACGACAAAACACGCTGTCATTGCAACTCTCGCCGAGGAACTAAACATTCCTGTCTACAAGATAGTAGGGATATATGCTATGAACGAAGAAATCGTCACAGGGACACATCAAATTCTCGAAAAATATGATTTATCATATCTGCCGATGATTCATTGTTTCCTTGTTTATGGTTCATATCGTGTTGATTTGACTGAAGGCAATAACAATGGTAAGAACCACTCACTTGAGGAATTCCTGTTCACCGAGAAAGTGATACCGAATATATCTGAAAAGGATGAATACCTGTTGTATAAAAAAACCCTGAAAAACCACATTCTGAATCGAAAAGAGATGGAAGGAATTAAGATGATAGATGTGTTACATGCCCGGACTGATGGCATCGTATTACTACGTTCCAAAGTTTCTATAAAATATCAAAGACTGAAAAAAGTATAGTGGTGACTGCATGGAAAAATCTCAAACTCGACTTTCATTTTTAGATAGATTTCTCACCGTGTGGATTTTCATTGCGATGGCTATCGGCGTCACCATTGGGTATTTCTTTCCAAGTGTTGCTGGAACGCTTGATACATTTCGTCTTGATACAGTCTCCCTCCCCATAGCAATTGGTCTACTTGTGATGATGTATCCTCCTTTGGCTAAAGTAAAATACGAAGAACTTAATCAACTACTGAGAGCAAAAGACGCGAAAAAAGTTTTTGGAACATCGTTATTCCTCAACTGGATTATAGGTCCACTGCTAATGTTTAGCCTTGCCTGGATATTTCTCCCTGAGCTACCAGAGTTCAGGATGGGCATTATTATGGTTGGACTTGCCCGATGTATAGCAATGGTTTTAGTCTGGAACCAACTCGCAGAGGGCGATTGTGAATATTGTGCCGTGCTCGTTGCACTCAATTCCATCTTCCAGATACTCTTCTATTCCCTTCTGGCGTATCTCTTCATTACGGTATTATCGGGATGGATAGGTGGTGCTTCTGCATCTACCTATGTCAATGTTTCAATCATTGATATTGCAAAGAGTGTCTTTATCTTCCTTGGAATACCCTTTATCGCTGGGATCATCACACGATACACACTCATTAAAAGGAAGAGTAAAGAATGG
Source organism: uncultured archaeon (assembly GCA_902384685.1). Lineage (GTDB taxonomy): Archaea > Thermoplasmatota > E2 > DHVEG-1 > DHVEG-1 > SM1-50. The sequence continues at coordinate 1,566 of CABMCU010000052.1, forward strand.
TATGATAGAACATTTGTGAAGCGTATCAGCCCGATTGCCCTTATCGGCTTACTATTCACTATTGTTGTAATGTTTTCCTTCAAAGGCTTGTATATTATCAATAAACCCTTTGATGTCATCCGTGTTGCCATTCCCTTAATATCCTATTTCCTCTTGATGTTCTTCATCTCCTTCTGGCTTTCCTACAAACAAAAATTCAGATACTCTCTGGCGACAACACAATCATTTACAGCAGCAAGTAATAACTTTGAACTTGCAATCGCTGTTTGTATTGGCGTATGGGGCATCGCTTCATTGCAGGCATTTGCAGCAGTCATCGGTCCTTTAATGGAGGTGCCGGTGCTCATTTCACTTGTCAGTGTTTCATTATGGATAAAAAAACGATACTATCTTCCAAATGGTGAAATAAAATGAAAGTGGATTCAAATTCCTTCCCCTGCATTTTACTCTCTTTTTTACAGGAGAAAATATGATTTTATAACGAACTATAAATTTTATTATGAAAAAAAGAGATTTGAACCTGAGGTTAAAGTCTCTTCCCCTTCACTTAACGACAATTCCTTAAAAACGAATGTTTTTGTGCGATTCGTATATAAAATAATAAACTATGATTTCATACGATGTCTTTGTATCTCATTTTAGATTTTTAGAATAATTTATAGAAAAAGAATTAAATTTATTTGAGAATTTTCTTTGATTCATCCATGAGATTTTTATAATCAATAACTTTTATGTACGGACTGGTGGTGGCTTCAGCCACTATTTTCTTTGCATTGGATACTGTCTCTGTTGGAGTTAAAAGTAAAATCGGTATATGATGAATGATCCCTGGTGTTAAGAATTCTTTTAGTGATTTGGTCATAGTCGGGAGTGGGGATACTTTATGTAAATATCCTACGATAAGGTCGACTTTATCTGCAATCGAGATAAAAGCGATGTTTTTTCCGTGGTTATCAATATCGTTTCCTATCGGCAGCGTTCTGTACCCCATACATACGAGTTTTGTTAAAAATTCAGGGTCAGTTCCTTCTAAATAACCAACAGTTTTCATCCTTTTTTCCTCCTAAATTTTATTGTGCCGTTATTCATTTATATTATAGACTAATTTGATTTTATTGCATTCCCAACAAGTTCTCAATCTTCTATCAGGGATTGGGCAATCTAAACAAATTTCGTCCATGAACTACTATAGTGTAAAAAATAACTAATATATCTTTTGCTGAAAAATTCATTCAATTGATCGTTATTTTATAAAAAAAATAAGCATTGTTTAATAATTTACATAAAAAGAGTGTAGAAATATTTAAAATGATAAGCTGTATCGATAAAAGCAGGACTATTGCATTGATTAAGTATTTAAAGAAACTTGGAATGAATATATACATTTATGATGAACTAGATGACGGAGAAGAGATTGAACAGATGAAATTATCTTTTGAAACTTGATGAAGCTGATGTTGTTTTCGATTTATTTACGGTATAAATAACAAACTTGAAAGGTTAGATAAAGAGGTGAAAACTTTAAAATAAATACTTTTTCTTATCGGATGCGGTCTTAAATGAGCGAAAAATATCAGGTTTGCAAACGGTGCATTATGGATACCACTGATCCAGATATAGTTTTTGATGAAAATGGTTATTGTAATCATTGCACAGGAGCGATAGCGAAATTAAATTCATATCCACTTAACTTACATAAAGGAGAAAAAGACAGAGAATTGGAAAAAATAGTTAAAAAAATTCAGAAAACAGGTATAAAGAAAAAATATGATTGTGTAGTTGGAGTTAGTGGAGGTGCAGATAGCAGCTATACTCTGTATCTGGTAAAAAAGTTAGGTTTGAGGCCACTCGCAGTCCATGTTGATAATGGATGGAATTCTGAGCTTTCTGTTATAAACATTGAAAAGTTAATAAGTAAACTTGAGGTCGATTTGCATACTTTCGTACTTGATTGGGATGAATTTAAAGATTTACAGTTATCGTTCTTGAAATCTTCAACTCCTGATTTAGAAATTCCAACAGATCATGCCCTTATTGCTGCACTTTATTACGTTGCATCAAAATATAATATCAAATACATTATCAGTGGTCATAATTTAATAACAGAGTCCATCGCGGTTCCAAAATGGTCGCATGGACATTATGATTGGCGTTATATTAAAAACATACAAAAAAAGTTTGGAACTAAAAAATTAAAAAAATTCCCAAATTTAAGTTTGTTTAAAATATTATATGAGCAGGTTTTGAGAGGTATAACTATGATACGAATACTGAATTATGTATCAGATTATGACAAGAAAGAAATTGTTGAATTTCTTGGAAAAGAATTTGGTTGGAAAAATTATCCAACAAAACATGGAGAATCTGTTTATACATATTTTATTCAATCATATATTTTACCTAAGAAATTCAATTATGATAAGAGAAAGATGCATCTGTCTAATTTGATTTGTGCTGGTCAGATAACAAGGGAGGACGCTTTGAAAAAACTTCAAGAGAATCTTTTTACAGATAATGAGTTAAAAGAAATGATCAACTATGTTTGTGACAAATTAGACATCACTACAAAGGAATTTGATGCATTAATGATTTTGCCAAACAAAAGTTATTATGACTATCCCTCTTATGAGACCCATATTTTCCTTAAGGTTTTAAGGAATATTTTTAAGAAATGGAAACCTATGCAGACGTAATATGATCACAATACTTGATTATGGAATGGGTAATGTAAAATCAATATTAAATATAATATATAAAGTGGGTGGAGAAGCAATAATTTCTTCTGATATCAATAAAATAATAGATGCTGAGAAAATAATTCTACCGGGTATAGGTTCTTTCGACGTCGGTATTAAAAATCTAACTGAGCAAGGTTTAATTTCTATCTTAAACAAGAAAGTTTTAGATGAAAAAACACCATTTTTAGGGATTTGCCTTGGTATGCAATTAATAACCCAGAGAAGTGAAGAAGGGAAATTAAATGGTCTTGGATGGATTAATGCAGAAACAGAAAAATTCAGGTCGTTGAAAGATAACTTAAAGGTCCCTCATATGGGTTGGAATTATGTCACTGTGAAGAAAAAGTCTAAATTATTTAAAGATATGTATGACAATCCTCGTTTTTATTTTGTGCATTCATATTATGTTCGGTGTAAGGATAAAAATGATATTTTGACTACAACAGAATATGGTTTTAATTTTGTATCAGCGATAGAAAAGGATAATATTTATGCTACACAATTTCATCCAGAAAAAAGTCATAAATTCGGAATGAAATTAATGGAGAATTTTGTTAAAAATGTATAGAAACAGGATAATCCCTTGCTTATTGCTCAAAGACAAAGCACTAGTAAAAACTGTAAAGTTCGACAAACCTAGGTACATAGGTGATCCTTTGAATGCAGTCAAGATCTTTAATGATAAAGGAGTAGATGAATTATTTTTTATTGATATTGAGGTGAGTAAGCAAAAAAAAGAGATTAATTTTGATTTATTGTCTAAAATTGCTTCTCAGAGTTTTATGCCGCTGGGTTATGCTGGTGGATTACGTGACATCAGTGATATGAAAAGAATTTTTTCAATTGGTTTTGAAAAGATATCGCTTAATTCTTCTGTGTTAAATGATCCGGGGCTTGTTACAAAAGCAGCGGAAACATTTGGTTCTCAATCGGTCCTCGTTTCAATTGATGTAAAAAAGGATCTTTTCGGTAAGTATTTTGTATATAATCATGTTCTTAAAAAAAATACCTCTCTAAATCCCATAGACTATGCTATGAAAATTCAAAACCTAGGTGCAGGGGAGATCTTACTCAATTCAGTCGATAATGATGGTGTGATGAAAGGATATGATTTAGTATTAATTAAAAAAGTAGCTTCTTCGCTGAGCATTCCGGTCGTAGCTTTAGGTGGTGCGGGAACATCCGATGACTTACGGAAAGCAGTGGATGCAGGTGCATCAGCTTCAGCTGCGGGTAGCTTATTCATATTTTATGGTCCGAATCGTGCAGTATTAATAAATTATTCTTATGGAAATACTTTATGATTTACATTCGATAGCAAGTACTCGTGATTTTCTTACTTATAAAAAAATGGTGATTGTACAACTCAGAATTTTCATCGATTCATCCATGAGATTTTTATAATCAATAACTTTTATAGAGGTACTGGTTGTTGTGTCAGCTACTATTTTCTTTGCATACGATAAGGTTTCTTTTGGGGCTACGAGTAAAATTGGTATGTGATGGATGATCCCCGGTGTTAAGTATTCTTTCAGTGATTTGGTTGCAGTAAGGAGCGGAGATATTTTATGGAAGTATCCGACGATAAGATCGATGTTGTCTGCTTTAGAGATAAAGGCGATGTTTTTCCCGTGATTATCAATATCGCTTCCTATCGGCAGCGTTCTGTACCCCATACATACGAGTTTTGTTAAAAACTCTGGGTCTGTTCCTTTTAGATAACCAACTGTTTTCATTCTTTTTTCCTCCTAGATCTTATTGATTTTCTTATTCATTCCAATCATATCTTACTTTTACTAAATTGCATTCACAGCAATTTCTATGCATCGGATTTGGAATCGGGCATTTCAAACAGATTTCGTTCATGAAATAATATAGTGTAAATGAAAATTAATATAATCTTTGTTGAAATATTCATTCAAATGATTTTTTTTTTATGAAAAAAATTTACATTGTTTAATAATTTGGTAATAAATGGTGCAAAAGTATATAAAATGATAAGTTGTTCTCAGAGGTATGGATGAATTAGATTATAAAATCTTAGAAAAACTAAACGAGAATGCTCGGAAAAGTTATAGGGAGATTGCAAGGGAACTTAACGTCTCATTAACGACCGTAGCCAATAGAATCACAAAAATGGAAGACGAAAAAGTCATTGAGAGATATATTCCGTTAATAAACCAAGAGAAAATTGGATACGATCTCACAGCAGTCATTAATGTGAAGATATCCCATGGAAAATTGATCGAAGTGCAAGAAAGAATATCAAAGGATAAACATGTCAGTGGTGTGTATGATATTACCGGGGAATGGGATTCATTAATCATTGCACATTTTAAAGACCGAAGAGATTTAAACGGGTTTATCAAGGGTGTTCTTTCAATGGATAATGTTGAAAAGACAAACACCCAAATAGTTCTAAATATCGTAAAAAATGAAAAAAGAGTAATGAAATAAGAAGATGTCTAGATGTTGAACAGCCATACTACATGTTCTTGTTCAACACGATTTCCAACGGTATCAAAAGCAATAATTTTCAAGTTATGTTTCTGTAAAATACTTGTTTCATCCCAAAACCAATCAAACTTGTTTGCATTGGTTACGTTTTTTAGAACACCATCAATCCATAGCTCTATACTAGCAATCCCTGTTTCATTATCAAACGCGGATGCTTTTACTGTAATGCCACCAAGGATAACGCTGACGTCACGGTGTACGGGAAGAATCGGCAATCCCCTGATATAGAAATATTTATTTGGTTGTTCAAGAGAAAGCGTTGGTGGTGTCGTATCTGTAGCATTGCCGGTCATGCCTAAGGCAGGGTCACCATACAACGAATATCCTAGAAGAGTGCTATAACATCGTTCAATCCACTCAGGATCATACGAGGTAAACATGAAATGATTCAAGAAGGTGACTTTTGCGTTGTTTAATGCATCACCGCATTTCTGAAGCGACCCAATAAGATAGGAAATGAAATAATAATCCAGGGAAAATGCGCCTCCATCTCGTTCATCACGCCAGACACGAGTAATATTATAATAACTCAGATCCGTGGTTCCAACAAATGCAACCGCTGCACCAGCCTCAAGAAATGATCGGCCTATATTTTTTGAACCACCGAGTTGACTACAACCAGCAGAGATGACAATTGGTGGTGTCTTCATTTGTAACTTGGCACTATCTGTCGCTCTCAGAAAATCAAAATAATAGAGTTCTGTTGGTTCAGGGATATTGTCTCCATCGTCATGATCCCAGATAAACTGTGTAGTTACAAGTTCTGATGCATGACCAAGCATGTTGACAAGACCATAACCTTTAATCCATTCCGTCAGCACGTTTTCATGAGCAATCGGATATTCACACGAATAGGTAGAAGGACGGATTCCTTCTTTTTCATACATCCGTACTGTTGAGTACCCATTTGGTTCTAGGATATCACTCTTGCATTTCTCCATAAGGGTCGCGCCGTCAGACCGTGCATATGTCCAATTAAAAGCAGTCATATTTTCATAATAAATCATAGAGGCGAGGGAAAGAACGTTTGTCTTCCATGTTCCATTATCCTGTGCATACCGTATGATGTTTTGGCAGATCTGTCGAACAAGAGAGGGGTTATCAGAAGGGATTCTCCCAACAGATACCTCGGGTATGAAATCAACTGTATCATCAGAATATTCACCATAGTACCCATCATGATCTGCATCCCATTCTCCAGTGAGATCCGCATAGTAATAATCGGTTGATACATGATCAGAAAACACCGAGGGCAGTGGGTAACACACCCGTAGGGGAATGCTTGTCGGGCTTCCAACTAACAAGACGTAGGAAGGAGATGATTCGTTATATTTTTCGATAAGGAAATTCCTTATTTTCTCCTGAATATCGATCCCTTGATACTGCGATGTTATCCATGATGTATTGACAACCTCAATGGTATAGCCAAGATAGTGCTTCCATGTTTCGAACGAAGCAACTGATGATTCGAGTTCAGGTTGTGTAATAATAATATAGTTACCTGAAGTACCTCCGGATGATGCTGTCTTTCCATTAGAGGAATAGCGTTTTTGTCCCTGGGTAAAACCACTCATACATCCAAAGAGTAGCACTCCTACAATTATCAAAGACAGTAATATTTTCGTCATATCCTTCCTGTTCTCTATCTTAAAATAATCACTCACAAGATAAAAAACTTCCTATAGAAAAGTTGAACATATTATAATCTGCTATTCAACATACCATAGAAATTATCAAATGTGTTAACAAATACGAGTCCGAATCTCCCCCCTTCCGTTTTATTAGATCAATAAGGATTAAGTTCCAGAGTAAGAAAGAGATTTGGACTTCAAGTTGAAGTCTCTTCCCCTGCACTTTACCTTTTTAAAGGAGAAAACCATAATTTTTGTCTGAAATCATGACCGACCTATCATTTCCTATCCGAGCAAACATCCTATAAAACATACGAGTCCCTGAACGATGCGCCCCAAGGACAAAAACAGATTAGACGGAAACGTACTTGAGTTCCAAAATACATTCCTAATCTGGATTGATTTTCTTCTCTTTATTTTACCTGGTGAGATACCCAAGTTCTTCTATTGTTTGTAAAACCTTCTGTACGCTTTCTTCAACAGACTCGATATCGGTATCCAGGATAAGTTCTGGGTGTTCTGGTTCTTCATAGGGATCATCAACACCGGTGAAATGTTTGATTTTCCCTTCAAGGGCTTTTTTATACATGCCTTTCACATCACGTTGCATGCAAATCTCCACTGGGCATCGCACGTACACTTCAATGAATTTTTTTATTTCCTTTCGTGCATTCCTTCGTTCTTTTCTGTATGGCGACACAAAGCTTGCGAGCACGACAACGTTTTTGTTTGTGAGTGTTTTCGCAATAGACGTGACACGTTTGATATTTTCATCTCGATCTTTCTTTGAGAAACCAAGATCGTGGGTAACATCGTGACGGATGATATCACCGTCGAGTTGTTCAACTGTGTACTTCTTCTTTTTTAACACGAGGGCAACCTGGTCTGCAATCGTTGTTTTTCCGCAGCAGGGAAGCCCCGTAAACCAGATAGTGAAACCTTGATGGTCTTTCATATCTGTTATTCCTTTACTTTTTTCTGTTCAGGAACCTTGGCAGAGGGTTCTCGTATCATCCCGGCGCCAACCGTCTCATTGGTCTTTTCGTCGATTAAAATAATACTGCCTGTGGCTCGATGATGCTGGTAACTGTCATAGAATAATGGTTGTGCAGTGCGGATGGTGACTCGTCCGATTTCATTGAGCTCAAGCTGCGTAACCTTCCGTATCCGATGGAGGGTGTTGATGTCGATTTTATAGTGGAGTTCTTTGACAATCCCTTTTGTTTCTCGGGTGGTATGTCGGATGATGTACCTGGTTCCCGGTGTTAATGGTTTTGTGTTCATCCAGCAGACCATGCACTCAAGATTATGACTGATGAAGGGGATGTTATGTGGCCGAACAAGCATGTCTCCTCGGCTGATATCAAGATCCTCCGTCAGTTGCATGACCACGGACATGGGGGGGAATGCTTCTATGATTTCCTCTTGTGATTCTTCAATAGATTTGATTGTTGTAGTAAAACCTGAGGGGAGAACCATGACGCTATCTCCTGGTTTGAAGATGCCGCTTGCGATTTTTCCGGCGTATCCTCGGTAATCATGATATTTGTCGTTTCGTGGTCGGATGACATATTGGACCGGAAATCGGCAATCGACAAGGTTTTCGTCGCTGCCGATATGGACGTTTTCAAGATGGTACAACAGGGTTGGTCCATGGTACCAGTCCATGTGTGTTGATGGATGTACTACGTTATCGCCGAGTAAGGCGCTAATTGGGATGAACGTGATATCAGGGATTGTGAGTTTTATGATGAAATCCTCTATTTCGTTTTTGATGGTGTCGTAGATTTCTTGTTTGTAGCCGACGAGATCCATCTTATTTATGCAGATGACAAAATGGGGGATTTGAAGCAGGGTGGCAATAAAGATGTGACGATGGGTTTGTTCGGTCACTCCGTTGCGTGCATCAATGAGGATTAACGCGAGGTTGGCAGTGGAAGCCCCGGTGACCATGTTTCTTGTATACTGGATGTGCCCGGGGGTGTCTGCGATGATGAATTTTCGAGCAGGTGTTGCGAAGTAGCGGTATGCGACGTCGATGGTGATGCCTTGTTCTCGTTCTGCTCGTAAGCCATCGGTGAGCAATGCGAGGTTGAGCTCTTCACCGCGTTGTTGACTGAGTCGCTCGATGTTTTGTATCTGATCCTCAAAGAGGGTCTTGCTGTCGTAGAGAAGCCGGCCGATGAGGGTGCTTTTTCCATCATCGACGCTCCCTGCGGTGGTGAATCGAAGCATCTCCATATTTAGATAGCTTTTTTCATCCATTAGAAGTATCCCTCCTTTTTTCGATCTTCCATTGCATTTTCTGATCGTCGATCGTCTGCTCTGCTTCCTCGTTCTGAGACGCGGTACGCTGCGACTTCTTGGACGATTTCTTCGACGGTCCGTGCAGCGGAGTGTATCCCTCCCGTACACGTCATGTCTCCGACCGTGCGGAATCGGACAAGCATGGGTCGTACTGTTTTCTTTTCTGCTTCATCAAGATTGAGATACTGTGAGTAGGCGTAGATTACGCCATCTCGTACGACGCAGTCTCGCTGATGTGAGAAATAAATCGAGGGGATCTGAATGCGTTCTTTGAGAATGTACTGCCAGATATCAAGTTCCGTCCAGTTACTCAAGGGGAAGATCCGGAAATGCTCCCCGTGGTGTTTTCGCCCATTGTAGAGATCCCAGAGTTCTGGGCGTTGATTTTTCGGGTCCCATTGTCCAAAATCATTTCGATGGGAGAAAAACCGTTCTTTCGCACGGGATTTTTCTTCGTCTCGTCGTCCGCCTCCGATCGCAGCGTCGAATTTATGCTCATGGATGGCATCCAGCAGCGTGGTTGATTGCAGGTAGTTCCTGCTTGCGTATTTTCCTTTTTCTTCTTTTACTCGTCCTTTATCAATTGATTCTTGGACGGAGCCAATGAGTAATCGAACATCAAGATATTTTATGAAGGCGTCTCTAAATTGTAGTACTTCAGGGAAGTTATGCCCGGTGTCAATATGCAGTAAGGGATAGGGGATTTTCGCGGGGGCGAACGCTTTTTTGGAGAGATGCCCCAGTACGATAGAGTCTTTTCCCCCTGAAAAGAGTAGTACGGGTCGTTCGAATTGTGCTGCGACCTCGCGGATGACAAAAACTGATTCTGCTTCGAGTTTCTGCAGATGGTTCAGGTAATATCGCGTCATAGGTGAAGTATCTTTATCTAACGAACCTTCAAAAACCTTCCCGAACCATGAATTACGCAAAATTCTTTTTTTCTTTTGTCATTTACTCATACAAAAAACCCTGTGTTTTAAAGGATATGTTTTTAAAGAATTATTTGGGATGAATTTGGGAATGAATTGGAAAAAATGTTTATAAATAAACTATAGAATAAAGCATTTGATAATATGATGGAAGATTGGAAATTACAAGTAATATTTAAAAAATTATCAGAAAAGATGCTTCCTGATGGTTGGGTATATTGTATTAAAGGGCAACATTTTGTGAAAAAAGAAGATGCAGTGATAGGTGATTTCTACAACCCTATTGAAGGACAAAAGGAGACATGTTATTTTTGTTATGGGCATTATGATCAAGTGGATTCTATATTTGATTATAGAGGCTGAGGAAAGATAGGTTCATTTCTCTCTTTTCAGATTTTTATCGTTTCCAAACATTTAAACGATGCTATGGGATAACAATTATCAACTGTTTTTTACAGAGGAGGACTAAGAACATGAAAAAAATAGCAATATTTGTAGTCTATATAATGCTGGCGACCTCGTTTATGGGTATTTTCTCAATTGAATGCATTGCTCAATCCCCTCCTCAAGCACAGAATGATATTACTGCACCTGTAATTACAACTGTGACTGGATTATTTTACAACGTTCAGCAATCAACGTTTACGGTTTCATTCTACGCGATTCGCATCCGCTATTGGACTACCGGTCCCTTTAGACATGAAAACGGAATCATCAATCTCAAAAGTTGTACAGGTGGCATGATCATTGGACCGATTAAAATGACATGGATAGGCCCCCTCCATAATTTTGCGTATGGGACCTTCACATTCCTTGGAGACATCTATTACAACAGGAATGGTTTTAGGCAAGGATTCACTAATACATCCCCAACTATGTAAACTACGACACTTAGAGATTAAAAACGTGTCAATGCTTCTGTTTCTAAAGATAGGCTTTTAAAGAATTACTTGGGATGAATTTGGGAATGAATTGGCAAAAACATTTATTAACAATCGTTAAGTATAATATATTGTTAGGGAAAATAGGAAGTGTAAGGTCTTTCATTTTCTTTCCTCCAAATCTTTCTCATATGCCTCCGCACTTCCTATTTCCCTTCACCTCTTCTTGATTTTAATATGTAGCAAGTAGATGTGTTCTTTTACGTGCATTTGGACATAAACTCAATTTAAAACAAATCTATTCTTTTCTCTATACTTTCGACAAGATTCTGACAAGTCAAACAAAAATTAGTTTGATTTTGTGGTTCTAATTTTGCTCCACAGATTTTGCACAGCATGACTTTAGAATCAATCAACTATCTAATTAAGATACCTCTCTTATTCGAAGTTCACAAGCACTCTGATACTTTCATCGATCCTCTGATGTTTTTTTATTAGTATCGTCTGTGTTGCCCGTTTCATGAGCTTGACGAGACACTGTACTGGCTGCGGATGCAATCTTGATAGGAATTACTTTCTCAATAAAGATGGCACGGTTAGTGAACTGTGCAAATATTATCGGCCACAAAAATCAACTAAAAAACCATACTAATGCTTGATCTGTAAAGAGAGGTTTTATAAAACGATTAATGTTTATCGAATTGTTAGTGAGGGGTGAAGGAATGTCGACTTTTGGAGAACGTGTCAAACAGGCATGGAAAAATATCGATGCGATAAAGCAAAAAGATGATGATAAAAGCAAACAAGAGAAAATATGAGTTAAAACCGTGTCAATGCTTCTGATTTTTTTCTTTTGATCCAATAAAATTTATATATTACAGATGTTTATAAATAATTGGAAGAGGTGCATCGATTGGGGAATGAAGAGGAACAAGAACAGAGAAAAAGATGGTGGTATAACCTGAGGCGAGAAGCGGGAAAAAAAATGCTCGATGAGATGAAGCACCGATTTCTTAAAATGTTTGAATTAGTCGAAACAGAGGAGGAAATAACAGAGGAACGCAACGATGTCTATATCTATAAAACACTTCGATACCCGCCAAAATCAACGCCACCATCGGTAAATTAACTAAAAGAACATTGCTGCCTCTTTTTATCATTTTGATTCGCACAAAAAATCAGAATCTTAAAATCATGTTACTGTTTTTGTTTCTAAGGATATATTTTTATAATAGTACTGTCTGAGATATTATCATGGAAATGGTAACGCTTCCAGAGTTAGAGGAAACACTTGAATCTTGGAAAAAGAAGAAAAAACAAAAACGGAAAAAGAAAGAACAGGAAGAAAAAGAAGAAGATGAACATTAAAACCGTGGTAATGTTTCTGTAAAGTATTTTTATCTTCTCCAAACATTTAAATCAATAAAGGAGATATTAATTCTTATCCTGTTTCGTCAAGGGAGGAATAAAGAACTATGAAAAGCAAAACCATAGGAATTTTAGTATGTGGATTGCTAATCGCCACTTGTATTTTACCAGTCTGTGGTGTTGAAAGTGTTGATAATAAAATAAATGATAGTAGTTTAACTTTAAAACAAATTCATAAAGATACTATTTCTACTGATGGAACAGAATATTGGGCATTGCTTGTTGCTGTTGGTGTTTATCTGAATCATCCTGAGATGGATAGACCTAGCATGTTAGTTGAAGTAGAGGATTTATATAATTCCCTTCTTTCATCTGAAAATTGGGAATCAAGTCATATCCAAAAAATTACCGGTGAAAATGCAAATAATGCGAATATTATAAGTGGTTTACGATGGCTTGCAAAAATGGATGACGGTGATGATATAGCCCTTGTGTATATCACTACGCATGGAGGATTTCTACCAATAGATATTCCACCTCGTGATGAGGCTGATGGAAAAGATGAGTTGCTTGTTCCTTATGAAGGATTTGATGATTCGACGAAAGATATTTGGGATGATGAACTGATTTTTTTATTAAATTTGTTGGAATCAAAAGGAGTCTGTGTTATAATTGATAGCTGTTATAGTGGTGGGTTCAATGACCGGTCTTTTATTAAAGGAATAGACAAACCAATTGGACGTGTTGTTACTAAGGTTAAACACCTTGTTGATCGATATTATTATGCGTTGTGGATGGAAGATTTTTCAAAGGATGTCTCTGGGAATAGTCGAGTGGTTCTTATGTCATGCGGAGAGGAGGAATTATCATATGGGTCTTATTTTTCTGGATATATAGCTGATGGATTGCGGGGAAATGCGGATTCAAATAAAGATAAGGTTTGCTCTGCTGAGGAGGTTTTTAATTATGCAAGACCACGTGTTGAGCAATTAGGGATGCAGCATCCCACAATTCTTGATCTGTATGCTGGTGACCTTCCATTAACAGGTGAAATCACCTAAGTCCTATTTAATAAAATGGAGAAAGAGTCAGAAAATTAGGATTAAAACCATTCGTTAAAACCGTGTCAATGCTTCTGTTTCTAAGGATATGTTTTTATAGGAAAGAATTGATATTAAATAAATCGAAGTGGAGGCAACTAACTTATGCGAAATGATGTATTAATGAGAGGATTGATTTTAGGAATAATCATACTATTTTTAATGACGAGTATTTTACCTGGAATATATGCAAACACAGAAATTGATATTAATAAAAGTGATGACAATCATCCCAATGAAAATCTTGTTCCATTAGATCAACTAGATCAACAGGTAATAAACGAGGATGGTTATATAGGTGTACTACCACCAGATAAAATGGCTCAATCCTTTAAACCCACATTGAATACATTGACAAGGATTGAGATAGTAGCTATGGAAGATTCTCCTAATTGTCCAGGTAATTTACTTATTTCAATCAGAAGTACTTTAAGTGGTACTGACCTCACATCCACATCTATTCCAGCAAATTCTGTGCCCCGATCTGGTAGTTGGGTTGAATTTGATTTCCCAGATATTTCTGTAATTCCAGAACAAACTTATTTTATTATTTTTCATGCAGATGCTTCTTGGACGAGTTCTAATCTTCTTGCTTGGGGTGTACATGCAGGTAATCTATACACAAGAGGAGAACCATGGGGTTATGATGGAACCAGGGGAGTATGGTGGAAGTTTACTCCTGATTTTGATTTTGACGACTTTTGTTTCAAAACATACGGATATAATAGTGATGTAAATCATAATCCAAGTACCCCTAGTAAACCATCTGGACCAACATCAGGTAATACTGGAATATCCTATACATTTTCTACGAGTACAACTGATTTTGATAATGACAACGTGAAATATGGATGGGACTGGGATGGAGACAGTTCAGTAGATCAATGGGATGATAATAATGGAAGCTATTATACCTCGGGAACAACCATCAGCACAGTTCATACTTGGAATATAGTAGGAACTTATGACGTTAAGGTGAAGGCTGAGGATGAACATGGAGCTCTAAGTGATTGGTCACCAGCTTTATCTGTTGAAATTACTCCAAATCGACCACCCGATCCACCAATTATTACTGGTCCCGTTGAGGGAAAAACAGGGAGAGTTACTTATTATAATTTTACTTCAATAGATCTAGACACTGATCAAATATTTTATTTTGTTGAATGGGGCGATTCGACAAATAGTAGCTGGATTGGTCCTTATCCATCAGGGGCTCTAATAACAGAATCACATGCCTGGACTGCAAAGGGTGAATATGTAATTAAAGCAAAAGCAAAAGACATACATGAGAGTGAAAGCAATTGGTCGGATCCTTTGCCAATAACAATGCCTTATATCTATAAACCACCGTTATTACAGTTCTTGGAGTTGTTATTCCAGCGAGTCCCCAATGCCTTCCCGATTCTACGACAGCTATTGGGGTACTAAGAATCCCATTTTTTTTCTTTTTTTTCCTTGTTACATCCATTTTACTTGGATGAGATATTGAAACTTTTTAGGATAATCGGTACGAAGTGTCAATGAAATTTTATATATCACGAAAAAGACTATTATCTCTAATGAAAGAAACTCTTAAGATTGCATGGGTGATTTTTAAACAATTATTTAGCAATGACACTTTTTTCTTTTCTAAATAATTGATGCATTCCTATAAAAAGAAGGTAAAAATATGAAAAAAATAATACTATGTCTCTCAATGTTTGTTGTAGTAAGCATCTGTTTTGTAACAAGCGTAACGGCAGTACCAAAAATAACTGGGATACATGGAGGATATGGGGTTACTGCAACTGTCGAGGATGCCAATGGTCTTGTTTGGCAGATCAATATAATACGATTGGGTAAATCCCCCGTGAAAACAGAGGGGACTATTTCCGGTGATAGCACAACAATTAGAACACCCATATTTCCACCATCACTTGGTGTCGGATTGGTTGGCATAACGGTAACAATTCATAGGATTTTCTTACCTGATATTATAGAGGTACGAGCTGCCTTTATGTTAGGACCATTTATTCTTATTATCCATCATATCACAAGCTAGTTTTATTATAAATAAAAAATAGGAGAAACCTCAACGTCTATCCTATCTTTTTTTTTAGAAATTCGCACAAAAAACATTCGTTAAAACCGTGTCAATGCTTCTGGTTCTGATTTTTATCTTTTCCAAACATTTATATTGCACCACAGAATATTAAATCCTATATAACCCATTTTTTAGCGGAGGAATCAAGGAATATGAAAAAGCAACTTATCAGTATCATTATCATATGTGTGTTTCTGGGAGTATCTGTACAAGGCATTATCATAAATGTAGCCCTTGCAGAGACCACTTCCATTAAACAAGACAACCAACAGATAACATCTGATATTCTCTTTGATACCTATATACAAACGCTCATGCGAATAGCACATAAACCATCTATTGCAACATGTATCATTAAATATAACGAAGTTGTTTGGTCTAATGCTTATGGATACTACGATATCGAAAATAAAAAAGAAGCAACAACACAGACGCTATATCTTCAAGCATCAGTCTCAAAAACTGTAACGGCTACAGCATTGATGCAGTTGTATGAAAAAGGCCTCTTTGACCTCGATGATGACGTCAACGAGTATCTACCATTTAGTCTACGGAACCCGAATTATCCCGACATCCCTATAACAATCAAAATGATCCTCTCACACCGATCAAGTCTCGCTGATGATAATCTCCACTGGGTCGCCCTTTCATATCTCCCCGGAGACCCTGATGTAGAGGGATTTCCGTATCCATGGCTACAAGAATATTTAACACCTGGTGGTAGCGCCTATAGCTCATCCACATGGTCCGCGGCTAAACCCGGTGAAGAATACTATTATGCTAACATCGGATTCTCAATTGTAGCGTATCTTGTGGAATTACTGTCTCACCAGGATTTCAACGACTACTGTAAAGAACATATCTTCAAACCGTTACAGATGAACACGACAGGTTTTCGCTTAAGGGATCTTAACATCGATAATATTGCGGTTCCCTACGAATTCAAAAATGGTGAGTATTTTAGACACCCACATTATGGGATACATGTGCTGTATCCTGCGATCACCTTAAGAACATCGATTGAAGAATATTCCCATTTCATCATTGCCCATATGAATGGTGGCGTCTGGAATGGTGTTCGAATCCTTAATGAATCCACTGTTGAGCTTATGCATAAAGCACATTTCTCTCCTAACGACAAATATAACTACGGATTAGGATGGCAGATTACAAACACACCTTCTCAGAAATCATATGGACATAGCGGTGGGTATGTCGGTGTACTTAGTCTTGTCACGATTATTCCAGATGACAACACTGCAGTCATCCTCTTTTCAAATGAACTTGACTCCGAATTACATGCAACACGAACAGAGTGGTTAGCAATCGGTGCTATAAACAATGCTCTTTTCTTTAAAGCAAAAAGGACAACATCGTAAAGAAATTCGTACTAAGGAAAATAAAAAAGAAATGAAAGGGAATTATGGTTATGTAATTATTGATTCGCACAAAAAACATATGTTACAATCGTGTCTATGCTTCTGGTTCTAAAGATATTCTTTTTATAGGAGAACCGTATTATAAAATACTATAACGGGGGAAAGACATTGAATCGAAAAGGATTTGCGGTTGGAATCATACTCTTATTCGTTGGAACAGGTATCATTCCATCTACTGCACAAGATAATGAGAAACCATCTTTACTAACATCGGTTGGGAAGTGGTGGTATGTTGGTGGTGATGGACCAGGGAACTATACAAAGATTCAGAATGCGGTTAATGCATCATCCGACGGTGATACTGTATTTGTCTATGATGATTCATCACCATATATAGGGGTTGTATTGGTTTGGAAATCACTGACGATTCAAGGTGAAAATAAAAATACAACAGTCATAGATTCTGGTGGTTTTATTATCTCTGTAAGTAATGTGACCATCAGTAGTTTTACGATTCAGAATTCAGAAACAGGTGTGTACATCATTGGTTACGGACAACCGACGTGTTACAACATGATAAATAATAATATTTTTTTAAATGTCTCAATCGGTGTGAATGTATATTCTGATGATTGGCCGTATGACAATACGAATGCAACAAAATATGGAGATAATTTCATCTCCAACAATGTTATTGTTTATACGAAAACTTTAGGCATAACAATAGTGAATGGTCATCATAATGTCGTTATTGGGAACGATGTTTCACAGGACGAGAGATACCGTAATCCGGACATTGTTGGTTTAGGAATAGGTGTCGAAGGTTCATTCAATAATATTTCCTACAACAATGTTCATGATAACTACATGGGTATTCATTTAGGTGGGAATGGAAATGTGATTTATCGAAATACTATCACGAACAATTATAACACAGGAACGCATGTTATCAATCCTTCTTCTACTAATGTTATACAAAATAATTTTGTGGATAATCAGAAGAATGTACGGATATGGATGTTTGGGGTACCTCGGTCGTTTGTATCGCAATTAACTTTTAATGAGAATTATTGGGGTAGTGCAAGGACGTTTCCTTATCCAATCGGTGGGTTTTATTGTTACAATATAGAATTAATAGGCTACCTATTGGGGTTACTTTTTGGACAGGAACTTGCGATTAAAATTATTAATATGTTGGTAGAATACTATCCAAATTTTGTACGATTTGACTGGCATCCAGCACAAGAACCCTATGACATCCCTGGTGTGAGTTAAAGCCGTGTCAATGTTTCTATGATGTATTTTTATCTTTTCCAAACATTTATATTGCACCACAGAATATTAAATCCTATATAACCCATTTTTAGGGGAGGAAGAAGGAAACATGCGAAACAAAATCATAGGAATTTTTGTAGGGGGAATATTAATTATTGCTGGATTTACCAGTATTCCTATTCAAGCAGGGCCTGTCCAGCAACCATTGACATCATCAGATCCCCAGATTATTGATATGATTCAACAGGTGGACGAATCACTTTTATATTATTATAACACCCATCTTACTGCATTTGGGCCACATGTTACAGGAACTGAAACGAGCATAAAGGTATCGCAGTACATCTATGACGAGTTTCGGGCGATGGGGATGTCTGTTGAGTTTTACAACTGGACTTTTGATGATTTAACTGATCGAAATGTGGTGGCAATATTACCAGGGACTGATACCTCAAGTAATGCGACATTTATCCTCTGTGCCCATCACGATACCGTAGCTACTTCACCAGGTGCGAACGATGATGGATCCGGAGTAGCAGCGGTCCTTGCCATTGCAAAGATTTTAAGTCATTACTCGTTTAATTATACCATTCGTTTCATTACTTTTTCGGCGGAAGAAGAAAGATGTTATGGGAGTTTTTTGTATGCACGAGATGCGTCTCAACAAGGCGACAATATCGTTGCAGTCATCCAAGCAGATGAAATTGGATATACCGATACGACGGTTGGCGGGTTAACCCTCGTTTTTAACTGTCCTGAACGATCAAAATGGATCGCAGATTTTGCAACAACGGTGAATACGTTGTATAGAAACCAGACAAACATAACTGTTGAAACAGATCCGAATGTTATGGCGTCCGATCATCAATCATTCATTGATTACGGGTTTGATGCAGTGTTCCCTGTTCAATATGATTGGCCCTACCCGTGGGGTCATTCACAGAACGATACCTCTGATCGACTCAATTGGACCTACCTTACGAAAGCAACAAAACTCTTACTTGCAGTTGTCGCAGAACTCGCAAGTACACCACTCGAACTTCAAATGATTATCACAGAGCCCTTCCAAGGGTACTTATATTTTTTCAACCATCCACTTCTCCCGCTTAATTTTTGGAAAAGGAATTACCATTGCCTTCGAGGGACAACCTTTATCCTTGGCTTAGCGAATTTGTATGTCGATGTGATCCCATCATATAATAACATTAAATACGTCCTCTTCTGTATCGACGGAAATCAAATAGATTGGCAAACGGGAGCTGCACCGCACTACGAATGGACAATCCAAATGGGACCTATTTATCCTATTATTGGTAGACACAGTGTGGAAGTCTATGCGTATACTACATCGGGAAAAGTTGCATCTGATGAAATAAATGTCTTTCTTTTCACGCTATGAATTTTCTAAATGGAAATAATCAACAAAAAAAGAATTAGCACAAAAAACTTAAGTCTTGAAACCCTGTTAATGCTTATCTCAAAAATGATGATAGTTTTATATATTATAAGAAAAAACCTAAAATCAATCCTATACTCCATTGTTTACGTCACGTCGACATGCGTTTATACCGTGTTAATGCATCAATTAATCCTTACTTATTTGGAGGTTACTATTTACGATTGGTTCTGACGTATTAAAAAGGATATTAAAAAAAAAATAAAAAAATTTTTAACGTCGTTTTCTTAAAAATATTAATGCAATTGCTACCGCTGCTATTACAAGGACTATTTCGAAACCAGGTGTTTTCGTCTCAGAACCCGATTTATCATTATTCGATGTACCATTGGTATTATTCGTGCCATTTGTACCGTCGGTGCCACTAGTTTCTCCATAGTGTGGGAATTTTTCATTAGGAGCCCAGTCTCCCCACCATTCTGCAGTTTGATCCCCAATCGTGGTATATTCGATAGCATATCCCCAGAGTGTTACCATTGATGTATCGCCGAGAGCATCAAGAACAACGCTAATGGTATTTCCAGAAATAGTGACATTTTGTTGTGAAGTAAAATTTGTCCCTTTCATTCCGAAGCCACCG
This sequence comes from uncultured archaeon, assembly GCA_902384685.1. Lineage (GTDB taxonomy): Archaea > Thermoplasmatota > E2 > DHVEG-1 > DHVEG-1 > SM1-50. The sequence continues at coordinate 21,810 of CABMCU010000052.1, forward strand.
CCACTTCCGTTCGTATATGAGAACCAATATTGAGTATCAGTGCTATTGTAGTATACCCAGTAAATAACCTTATCAGATGTTTGAATGGTTCCTGATACTTTCAAACTTAGTGTTATTTTGTTATCGTTCACCGTATAGGAGACTTCCGTGATATCGATATTTGGTTTATTCCCAACATTTCCCTGCCATGACCAACCCGTTCCGGAGACTGATTGTGCCCAATGCCAAACATCACCAGTTCCATCGGAAATACTCGTGGCTGCTACCGTGAAGCACGAACCTAGCAGGATCAACAAGATTGTTATTACTATACCACTATTTCTGAGTTTTATCATAATTTACCTCCAAAATAGCAGAAGAGGTGAGTTCTTTTAAACGTATCGAAAAAATTAACATAGGAATTGTATATTAAAACCGTGTCAATGCTTGACCGATACTTGGAAATGGTACTGAGTTGTAGTAGATTAAAATGGAGTCGAATATCTCGTATCTTTCAATACTTTCTATCATGTACTCCTCATCAGAAAACATTATATAGTATCTAGTTTGTTAACGAGAGCAAGGGACCCTTATGAAGAAAGTAATAGCAGTTGTTATAATAGGGATTTTTGTCGTAAGTGGATTAACAGCAAGTAACGCATTAAAACCAGACTATTTAGTTGAGAAAAAAACCGAGACGATATCGTTATCTGAGATGCAAATTGTTGACACTGGTACTTATGTTTCAATAGCGCTAGCGGAATCAACCTCACTACTTATGAAAACAGGTGAACCAGTGATACCAAAAATTACCCAGGTCTATACTCTTCCTTTTCAATCTCGCGCTATCCAAGTATCTGTTGATTTTTCGCAATCATATACACAAAGTCTTGGAAAGAAGCTTCGGCCTGCACCTCAGGTAGTAATTGATGGCGAAGAAACAACAGAAACGCAAGTGACTCCGTCAGAGACGGTCTATCAAAGCTCTGAAATCTACCCTGCGCACTCATTTACCTATTCCACTAGCACCGGAGTTGTTGGGACAGAGCATGTGGTGTTTCTTTCTGTAACGGTCTACCCCATTCGCTATTCTCCTTTGGAGAATACACTTTTTATCAGCCAAGAATACAGTATCACGATTAGCTATGAACAACCAACGAGACCGATGCAGTTTTCAAATACGTATGATTTATTGGTGATCGCTCCTAATGAGTTTAAAGAAGCCTTACAGCCACTTGTTAACCATAAAAACGCTTTTGGGATGAACACGACGCTTGTCACTCTTGAAACAATATACGGTGAAATCACTGAAGGGCGAGACGCTGCAGAGAATGTTAAGTTATATATTAAGAAAGCAATTGAGGAAGAAGGGATTACCTATGTGCTGCTCGTCGGTGGGATGAAACGAGAGAAAGAACAATTTTATCTTCCGGTGAGATACACAAACAATCATGCTGGGAAAGATTTTGAATTTGGTGTGTTAAGCGATCTTTATTTTGCTGATATTTACAAAAACAATGGCACTGCATTTGAAGATTGGGATAGCAATGGAAACGGAATTTTTGCAGAGTACACGGATGCCAAGAGAGATATCATTGATGGATCACCTGATGTCTATGTTGGTCGACTTGCATGTAGTTCAGTAGAAGAAGTAGACGTTATGGTTGAAAAAATAATTAATTATGAGAAGAGTCCTGCTGCTGATGCTTGGTTCAATCGAATGCTTCTCATCGGTGGTGATACATACCCTGAGTTAGGAGGCATCGGAGAATATGAAGCAGAGCTTGATACGAATGTTTCTGCAAGTTTTATGACCGGTTTTGAATTTGAACGATTATGGGCATCAACTGGTGCTCTCACCGATCAAAAGAGTGTTGAACAGGCGATTAACGCTGGTGCTGGATTTATTCATTGCGCGGGTCATGCGAATCCTTCAATCTTAGTGACCTTTCCTCCGCTGGATGCAGATAAATCAGAGAAGATCACGATCCTTGGGATGTATAATATTCCGCCAGTTAATGCAATCTACGCCCTGTTTTATTATAAGACAGGTATTGCTGGAGCTCTTGAAAAGCTACAGGAGCCCTGGATGCCACGGCTTACAAACGGTGAAAAACAACCAGTTGTTGTCTGCGGTGGTTGTCATAATAGTCAGTTTAACGTCACATCGCAGAATATTTTGACCTATGGATTCCCCTATGCTTATGGTTATGGTATTCATGCTCCGAAATGCTGGAGCTGGTGGCTGATGAGCAAAGAAAACGGCGGTGCGATCGCAACGATGGCGAACACAGGACTTGGCATGGGATTAGGAGGATTTGATTATCCCTCAGGTCTTGACGGATGGCTTCTTCCACGGTTCTTCTACAACTATGGGCAGCTTGGACGACACCATGTGGGGGAAGCACATAGCGCTGCTATCGCTGATTATGTAAATGAATTTAATATCAATACTGGCGACGCAGATCGTCAAATGGTAGAACAGTGGGTCCTTCTTGGTGATCCAAGTCTGATGATTGGAGGATATCCATAATTCTATTTTCCTTTTTATTTATTCAAGCCATCGATTAGCCCAATAGCCTGGGTCGTAAAACCGTGTCAATGCTTCTGTTTCTGTATTTTTATCTTTTCCAAACATTTATATTCAATGACAGGATATTAAATCCTATATAACCCATTCTTAAGGGGAGGACGGAGGAAAACATGCGAAGGAAAATCATAGGAATTTTTATGTGTATATTGATGGTTGTGTCTGTTGTTTTACCCGTAGCAGGAAATCTGAACAAAAGCGAAAATGAGAAATCCATACAATTCGTTGGCCTAGTGACCAAGAGTATTCCTACATCTCAGATGAATGTACCATTGACACGTGTTACACCAAGGCCGTTGTATAGCGAAGATTTCGATCCGCTCGATGAACACATTATTGTGACCGTCACTATTAACGAAATACGAGCACTTAAGACAATCGATATCCTCTCCAATCCTGATTTTTATCTCAAGGTAACAATCAATGACACAGAATTTGTCAGCGATGTCTGGGAAAACATGAGGTATCTTGAAAATCTGAATTGGTCTGCCTCCTGCGAGGTTCTAAAAGATACTGAGTTGGTGAATATCACCATTGCACTATGGGATAAGGGCACTGGGGTGGACCTTCTTTGTGATATTAGTCGAGATTACGGATCTTTTCAACAGCGCCGTACTGCAGAGTTGACATACAGTATTGCGACAGGCGTCTGGTGGGGTGATGATAATTCTTGGGATGATATGAGTGGAATTGGACGACTCAGCGGAATCGATGATCATAGTATTTACGAAGAAGACAGAGACTGTGAACTCTGGTTTACGATTACGCAAACTGATTTCGATGGGGATGGACTTCCCTATTGGCTTGAAGTGAATATGTACAATACCAGTCCTCTCATAAACAATCTCGGTGAAGATGCAGATGGTGATGGCATTCCCATTGAGTGGGAATATAGATTTGGACTACATTATTACGAAGGGTATGGATATTACAATGATTTTGATCCCTTCGTGTGGGAGGATCATGCAACCCAAGATTGGGACAACGATGGGTTAACCAACATCGAGGAATACAAAACATGGCAATGGGGATCCGATCCATGGCAACAAGATATCTTCATTGAACTGGATCAGATGGAAATAGGCCCAAAAGGCAAAGGCAGTTTTGTACCAATTGAAGCATTTGACATATTACGAGATTCGTATGCAAGGCACAACATTGTGTGGCATATCGATGATGGTCGACTTGGAGGTGGTGAAAAAACTATTCCCTTCAGGGAACATGTAAATGATAATGATCTTAGTTTATTGTACTGGAAATACTTCATGCACGGGGATGCACAGAACTGGCGACGCGGTGTGTTCCGCTGGTGTATCGTCGGGTATAATTTATCCTGGGTAATAGGCCGCTCGGCACCAGGTTTCATCTTCGAATCAAAAATCAATGAGACATCTGCCGTTGATTGCCTCTACATCTCAACACTGTACCATGACATGCGTGCAAAAATCTTTCCGATTATCGATGGTCTGCATCGAGGAACATTCAATAGAGAAATGAATCGAGCGTCTGTGTATGCGGGTGTTATTATGCATGAAACCGGGCATACATTAGGCATCTATGCCCCAGGATGTGATGCACCAGATTGTGTATGGCCGTGGCAAAGTAATTACTGGTTATATGCGCCTTATAAGAGCTGTATGAATTACCGGTATACCTATAGAGGAATCGTTGATTATTCAGATGGTTCTCGAGGGAAAAACGATTTTGATGATTGGGACGTTATTGATCTTACATTGTTCAATCCGTCAGCCTCATAATCGAGGAATCCCTCTTTTTTTCTCTATTTTATTTGTCATTTGATTCGCACAAAAAACATTAAGTTTATCAAACCATTTCAATGCTTCTGTTTCTAAGGATATGTTTTTAAGGAAGTAAATATAGGAATATAATAAAAAAAATGAAAATTTTTCTTAATTTTTTTTTATTTCGTTCAATTATCATAAGAAAACTCTAATATACTCACAGTGGTGTATATTATATCCTATAGGACCCATTTTTTTCAGGGGTGGAAACGTAAACATGAGAAGGAAAATCATTGGCATTTTTGTATGTACGCTGATGATAATAACTTGTAGTATACCTGTTCTCGGGGATTGTATTACTATACAAAATGAAGATAATCATTTACAAAAAAATAACCATGATTTTTATAAAAAAATAAATCATGATGTTCGATCTGTAGCAGAATTTGAGCCTGTTGATGAATTGATTATTACATGGGTGATGGGATGGTATGATATGCAACAATATTTCATTGATATCATTCAAGCAGCACAGGATGCTGTACATATTAGAATTAATATCGATAATGAAATGCAAAAAATAGGACTTATATCAGACTTAACAGCGGCAGGGGTTCCCTTAGATAATATTACGATGACATGTATTCCGACCGATACGTTTTGGTGTAGAGATTATGGTCCTTTTTTTGTTGAAAAAAATGATGAACTTGCTATTGTTGATTTTAGTTATGTAGGATGGTTAAATAGACCTATTGATAATTTATATCCTACGTTGTATGGGAGGATTAACAATATCGATTATAGTTTTTATACAAACTTTTTACTCTGTTTGCAAGGGGGTAATTACATGACAGATGGGGAAGGTCAGGCGATGATTGCTGAAGGACCGCTTCATAGGAGGTTTTTAAATAGATTTTTAACAAATGAAGAAATAATCGATGTATTGAAATCAAATTTAGGTCTTGATGAAGTACATATCTTTAAATCACAACAGGATGATGGCACGGGACATATTGATATGTATTCAAAACTATTAGATGAAAATACGGTGTTAGTAGGATCGTGGGATCCTACTGATGTTAATTATCAGATTTTAGAAGATAATGCTATTAATTTTTCCTACCTTGGTTTAAATGTGATACGAATCCCTATGTTGCGAAATTCATCCTCAGACTATCCCATTATCTGGAGTTATACAAATTCCCTTATAATCAATGGAACTCATAAAAAAGTCGTGCTCGTGCCCCAATACAATGTTTCAGCGGATTCTGTCGCACTCTCAATTTACCAACAAGCAATGCCAGACTATGAAATACGTGGAATAGATTGTAGAATAATAATACCCTTAGGCGGGGCTATTCATTGTACGACGATGACAAGACCACTCATAGACTAAATTAAAAACCATATTCTCAGGAAATTTGTAGTTGAACAGTTGTTCCAGCATTTCCCCAATGCGTTCCCACTACTACAACAGCTCAGGGGATACTAAAAATTCTTATCTCTTTTCAAGCTCTTTTCGTATTCCTCGTAGCTCCGCTAAAATATCCTTGGATATTCCACTACCGCTGATATCATTTACACCGTCTCCTAAACGTGATTGCATTACTCGTTTCATAATTTCCTCTTTTAAAGGTTCTGGATTTCTAACACCGAGTATCTGCCCCTCAGGTCCAGTAATACCACTCCCAGCACTTGCTCCACCCATAGAACCGGTTCCTGCAGTATACGAATTTACACGATGGAGATGAAAGATCTGTTCAATAGGACCTTGATCAACACTGATATGCTGTATTCTTGCATAGGGGATTGTTCTTCTGTACTTCCACCATATCCCCCGATGAATGAGTATCCCCTGTTCTCCAAGAGCATATCGGTAACGAGGATAATACATTAAAATCCAGATATTGTAAACGATGAAAACAGAAACAAGGACAATAGTTCCAATCAGAAAAATCCAGAGAGGGATATCTTTACCAGGATCCGATAATGGTGTATAATACCATCCTAAAAGAGTCCCAAGTGAAAAGAAAATCCATATCATACCAAAAATAATTATTCCTTTAACTCTCCATACTTTTTTCGCTGCAGGATCAAGCATTCTCCATTCTTTTTCTACCATTATTCTCGATGATAGAAAAGAAAGAAGGGTTAAAAGATGTTGCGATAATATATTTGAACAAAACATCAAAATATAAAGAGTTGATTTATCAAATACTCATAAAACCGTGTCAATACTTCTGTTTCTAAGGATATGTTTTTATATAAAGATATATGTTTCCAATCTATAGGTGGAGGTAAAGGATTATGCCATGTGTTAAATGTGGAAATCAAAACATAGTTGACGGCACTTTGGGAACACCCACACATCCGGTAGTAAATGTTTTTGAAGGAATTGCCAATCCAAAAGTCCAAAAATTAAAAACAGTTACTTGTTTAAATTGTGGATTTGTTGAAATATATCTGGATCGAGATAAACGATAGAATTACTTTTTCTTTTTTTTTATTTTTATCTTTTCCAAACATTTAAATAAAACAAGGGGATATTAACTCTTAACCTGATTTTATCAGAGGAGGAATAACAAGATGAAATATAAAATTTTAGGTATTATTATTTGTATGGTGCTGATATTACCTATGTTTTCTTTTACAACTGTTGCAGCTCAAGGTCCAAAATTAGAAATAAAAATAGTAGGTGGATTACCAATAAATCCCTTTATCCGTTATGTTGGAGGCGTTATAGGAAATGTCGGTGATGCTCCAGCATATAATATCTCTTGTAAAATGACAATAAAGGGTGGATTTGGCGGAACTATTAGTGAAACACAATATGGGTATACAAATGAAATACTTCCTAACAATGGCTATGCTATTGCAATATTGGATACGGTTGGATTTGGTCCTGTTTTGATAACAATGACCGCATCAGCAACAAATGCAGAGAATGTGACAGGTACAGCAAAAGGATTTCAAATCGGTGGATTCACTTGGGTTCCCTTCTCATGGATTCGTATACTAACATGAGAATCTTAAAACCGTGCCAATGCTTTTATTTCTAAAGATATGCTTTTATAGCAAACAGTGCTATATAATTTTACATAAGGGGAAGAATTATAAGAAAAATCGTCTCGTTTGGAAAGAGCTTTGCCTTTATCGTCGTTGGATTATTAATCTGTAGTGGACTGGGACTGATACCAATTCCAACGCAAGCGATTATTAACGATAGTAAATATGATTTTATCATCATCACGCCAATGGATTTTTCAAATGAGTTACAACCATTGGTAACGCATAAAGAACAACACGATATTGTAACAAGAATTGTCACCCTTGATGACATCTACGGTGGTATCTATTTCTCTGCACAAGGGAGAGATGATGCGGAAAAAATCAAATATTTCATAAAAAATGCAAAAGAACAATGGAACATTAGTTATGTTATGCTCGTCGGAGGGAAAGAAGAACTCCCTGTCAGATATGCCGTGTACTACGACAATTCTTCCAGAGAGTATTCTACTGTTCCCTTGTTACATCAGCTGTTTTCTCCTCTATACTCTGTCGAGTCCACTGGCGTAATCACTGATCTGTATTATGCTGATATTTATGATAAAAACGGTAGTTTTTGTTCTTGGGATTCAAATCAGAACGGCTTTTTTGGGGAAGTAACTCCATCTGGTGCGATTGATGATGTTGATTTATATCCGGATGTAGGTATTGGACGATTGCTGTGTCATTCGTCAGAGGAAGTTACGGTTGTTGTAAATAAAATCATCAACTATGAAAACACAGCATATGGCTCAGAGTGGTTCCATAATTTGGTTCTCTGCGGAGGAGACACTCATCCGTATACATGGCAAGAAATATTGATTGGTTTAGCGGTACAAAATCTTACGGGATTGAGTTATCATATTGCTTTTGAAGGGGAATATATGAGTGAGCTGGTGGCAATACTTCTTAATAATTTTACGGCAAAGAAATATTATGCCAGTAGTCTTTTTGGAATAAAGACAAATAGACTCACGGCGAAAAATATGAACCTAGCAATTAATGACGGTGCCGGGCTCGTTATGTTCAATTTCCATGGTGCACCAACATCTATTGCGACGCATCCTCCCTTTAATAATAAAAGATGGATGCCTATGTCGTTTCCATCTGGGTATAATATATCTAATGTTCAGAAATTGACCAATGGCGACAAATTACCGGTTATCGTTTTCAGTGCGTGTTCCTGTGGGGATTTTGATACAATACCCAACCCGATTGCTTGGGAGTTCGTGAATAAAAAAAACGGTGGTGCGATCGCTAGCTTTGCATTAACAACGATGGGAGATATCCTCCCGTCAACTGCTTGTACTGAAACCATGACTGGCCATACCACCATGAGTATTTTTGAAGCATATAGAGAAGGCATTCATTCCATTGGAGACCTCTGGGCACAGTCCATTATACGATATTTGAACGATGATTGGGCATGGAAAATAAACGAGAATTTACTAAAAAATGTATTATTAAACTATTTGGCTCTTGAAGAATGGATTCTCTTTGGTGATCCGACGTTGGAAATTGGTGGGTATTCCTCATAATCGAGAAACCCCTCTTTTCCTTCTTTTTTTTATTTTAAGTTAAAACCGTGTTCATGCTTGAGATATTCTTGATCATGGATTTATATACGAGAATCATTTAGGGTGAACGAAATATCACAATTGTGGCTATTTTCCCCTGTTGAAAGTTAAAATAATTTCGACTATAGTACTATATCATAATCATATTAAGACCATTGATATTCAGTATAAACGAATGCTTGTTGCTATGCTTTCTTTACAGAGTGGCTCAAGAACGATCCCGCGGGAAACAGTCCAGCGGTTCCAAAAAAAGGTTTTTTCTTTTTATCAACAGAACAAACGCGAGTTACCTTGGAGAAACACGACGGATCCGTATAAGATCCTTGTTTCTGAGTTGATGTTGCAGCAGACACAGGTGTCTCGAGTTATTTCGTATTATGAGCGGTGGATTGCTCGCTGGCCGACTATTTCTGATCTTGCGTCTGCGTCACGTGCGGAGGTGTTGAAGGCGTGGATGGGACTAGGGTATAACACCCGAGCAGTGTATCTGCATAAGGCTGCGCAGAAAATTGTTGCTGAGTACGATGGGGATGTGCTTACGGCGATGAAACAGTATCAAGAAATCCCTGGTGTTGGGCGGTATACCGCTCAAGCAGTGCAGATTTTTTCGAGGAATACGGATCTTGTGACGGTTGATACGAATATCCGGCGGATCTTCATTGCAGAGTTTCATCTCTCTGAGGAGTTGTCCATGAGGGAGCTTTGGGGGTATGCCGAGCAGTGTCTCCCCTTGGGGCGGAGTCGGGAGTGGCATAACGCGTTAATGGATTATGGTGCGTTGCATCAGACGGCAAAGAAAACAGGCATCCGCTCGGTATCCCAGCAATCAGAGTTCGAAGGATCTGATCGGCAGAGACGCGCTGCGGTGTTACGTCTTCTTCTGAGTGGCCCGGCTTCGTTTGATACTATCCATCGTGCACTGGGAGGAGAGCGGATGAAGATAAGAAAAATTCTAGGTAAAATGGTTGACGAGGATCTCCTGGTTCTGCAGAACAAGAGGTATCAGGTGAAAGAATAAGCATGATGCTTTGAACTTGTTATGTTACTTTTACTGACAACGAAGAAAGGTCCCTGCGTAGTTGATCAAGGTCTTGAAAGAGAATCCCATGGATCCCGATGGTTTCTGCACCATCAATAAATTCGCTCCGGTCATCGACAAATACTGTTTCCTGGGGCTCTACCCGTAATTTTGTAAGGAGAATCTGATAGATTTTTTTCTCTGGTTTCCGTGTTCCTTCCGCGCAAGAAAAAACCGTAACATCGAACATGTCATAGTGCTGTTTTTGGAAAAACCGCATCGCAGGATATTCGGTGTTTGAGAGGAACCCGGTGAGGTAGCCGTTTTGTTTGAGGAGTGATACAAACTGGAATACCTCTTTGTTTTCTTGGTAGACGTTTTTGAAGGCTTTTTCCCAGAGCGAGAAGATTCTTGGTGAATGATTTTTCCATTCAGGTGAGATGATTTCCCAGAGGGATTGTTCTGAGATTGTTCCTTTCTGGAATGATTCTGCGTATTTTCTGTATGCGTTGCTTAACGAATGTTCGGTCATCTGCAGCTGTTTCGCACAATACTTTAGCAGACCTTTGGTAGGGTTTTCGATAAGAACGCCGCCCCAGTCGAATGCGATGGCTCTGATCATGCGTGAGGAGGAATTTTTCTGTATTCAAAAATGTTCCGGCATTAGAATATTGAATTGATTACACCTAGGAAAGAATTGGACGGAACTCCACTATTATCACACAAGTAGAGCATCTTTTTTATTTTTTGAAGAATTGTTACTACATTATCGAGGTTAATAGTGATGTGATTGCGGCGATGAAATAGTATCAAGAGATCTCTCGTGTTGGGCGACATACTGTTCAAGCTGTGCAGATTTTTCCGATGAATGTGGATCTTGTGACGGTTGATACGAACATCCGGCGGATCTTTATCGCGGAGTTTCATCTTTCTGAAGATGTATCCACACCTGAACTGTGGGAGTATGCCGGTCGATTTTTCCCCGTAGGTCGGAGTCGTGAGTGGCATGATGCGTTAATGGATTTATGGTGTGTTACATCAGACGACAAAGAAAACTGGGATGCACTATGTAGCTCAGCAGTCGCAGTTCGAAGGATCTGATCGGCGATTACGCGCAGCTATTCTACGTCTGCTTCTGGGTGGTCCGTCTTCATTTGAGGACATTCACCAAACACTTGGCGGAGAACAGATGAGGTTGAGGAAAATCCTGGATAAAACGGCTGACGAGGAAATTTTAGTTCTGCAGAACAAGCGCTCTCAAGTGAAAGAATAACGATGATGTTATGAAGTTGTTATACTCCCTTTCCTGATTACTTAGAAAGTTCACGGCGTAACTGATCAATGTCTTGAAAAACAATCCCGTGGTGTTATTTTTTTATTTGTAATAAAATATATTAATATTGAAAAGAACTCTATATCTATGATGTTCCTGAAAGGACTATTGAATCTTCTGATCATGAGTTTTACGATAGTTATCTTGTTTTTACCAGTTTTAGTGTTCTTCCATGAAGGAACACACTATATTATGTACACCTCGGAAGGAATAGAAGTAACCTCGTTTCATGTTCTGGATTCTGACTCCTTGAAGAAAGGAACAAGTGGATACATAACAACTGTGAAAGAATCAAGATATTGAAATCAGGTACAAGAGGGGATTGCATTGCTCGCTTCATGTTTCTTTTTAGCATCGACTCTCGTGTTCTGCCTCATCAAGGTACTCAAACCGTTCACGATTCGCCAGTTGGAGTTAATGGGAGTGAGAAGAAAAGCCACGATTACTCAATAAAATAGAATTCATACTCATAAAATATTTTTTTCGAAAGAATGTTTTTTAAGATAGTCACTGTTTAGATATAACCGTTATTATATAAATAAACGACAACGACGCAGGCTATAATCACCGCAACAACAATAAGTAATGCTAGAAAGATCCATGGAAATTCTGCCGTTGTCTCAATATCATACATCTTCGTAAGAGAATCTAGGCTAGGGTTGTAGGAATAATCCCTTTTCCCATCAGAATCGGTATCAAGAAGATAGCTTCCGTTTGCAAGTTTCTGTGTTGTCGTGATAAGACCGGTACCGTTCGTATAAAACGAATCATTGAGTCCGTCGTTATTGCTGTCGAAAAGGAATCCGAGATCACGAACAAAGTATACATCGATGAATACAGAGAATGTTGCTTGCTCTGATACGGTGGTATTATCTGTTGCAGTCGCTGTGATCACATATTTCCCTGGTGAGTCCCAGGCGTGTGGAAGGGAATAAATAGTCCCATTCTGTAGGAAAGTACTGGTGTTTTGAGTCTCATCACCCCAGATCATCGTATATTGGAGGGGATCATTATCTTGGTCAGTTGAATACACGGAATATGTATATGTCTTGTTTTTTGTTCCTGTTCTTGTTCCATTGATGACAGGTGTTGTTGGTCGGTTTTGTTGCGAATTGTTTTGCTGTGTTATCACACATGTTGTCGTATCAGTGTTTGTCGCTCCTAGATTATCAGTCACCGTAAGAGTTACCGTATATGTCCCGGTTTTAGAATAGGTATGTCGAACTGTTGTTCCGGTTCCGTTTGTAGTATCACCAAAAACCCAGAGCCATTTCGTGATGGTTCCATCTGAATCATTGCTCTTCGACCCATCAAATGTTATTTCGGTATTCACAAAACCGTTATAGGGTTCACCAGCGGATACATCCGCAATTGGTCGTATATTTGGTGTTTCATCACCACCTCCACCACCACCTCCTCCTCCACCACCGTAGCTTGTTGGGGTAAAGGTGTACCATTTTCGGGTGTAATTACCATTACCAGTATCAGTCGCATTTACCCAAACCTTATAAGTCGTTGAATACGCCAGTCCCGAAAGGAAGAGTGCTTTTGTTCCATTGGTTGCATCGGTAGCACTGCTGTTTTGTCCGTTACTGCATTGGATGGACCAAGAGATGTTATCACCTTCAAGATCATTTATTGGAATGCTCCAATACAGGCTCACCACGTTTGTTGAAGAACCATTCCCTGGAGAAGGCGTACCAAACACTGGCGGATTGTTACCCTTTGCTTTGGTTGTAAACGTATAAATCACAGACGAATTCACATGACCATCATATGCAGTGACTCTCCACCAATACTGCGTATTCCACCCACTTGAATAACTTGAATTGAGATCTCTCACAGTCGTATTCGCGACAACATTATTATTCTGTTGAGCTTTTATCCACGAATACGGATTATTCGACGTGCTGTACCAGAAACATACTGTCGTTGAATTTCCATCCAAATCACTCACCGTGACATTTGTCGCATGATATCGATTTACTCCAGTACTCCCATTATCAGAAGATGGATTACTGAACGTTGGCGGACGATTTGACCACGGTTCAGACTTGGTCGTAAACGTAAACCATTTCCGAATATACAGACCACTCCCCGCAGGGGTTGGATCAGTCGCATTCACCCATACCTTATAAGTAGTTGAGTACGCAAGTTCAGAAAGAGATAATGATTTTGTTCCACTAGCTGCACCAGCTGCGCTGTTCGTTTGTCCATTACTACACTGAATAGTCCAATCAAAACTTTCTGCATCTGTGATTGAGATACTCCAGCTCAGAGCAAGTGGATTTCCTGTAGAACCATTCCCAAGAGAAGATGTTCCATATACAGGTGGTGTATTTGCTTTTGTTGTGAACGTAAACCACCTGCGAGTATACAGACCACTCCCCGTGGGAGTCGGATCGGTCGCATTCACCCACACGGTATACGTTGTTGAATATGCTAACCCTGACAACGGCAACGATTTCGTCCCATTGATTCCTGTCCCACTGTTGCTTTGTCCATTGTTGCACTGTGTAGTCCAACTGAATGTATCCCCCTGAGGATCACTAATCGGAATATCCCAACTGAGACTCAACGGGTTCCCTGTAGACCCATTCATCGGAGAAGGTGAACCGAAGATCGGAGGTGTATTTCCTCCAGAACAAATAATTTTAAAATTTTGAGTAGCAGCAGCTGGACAAGCAAACGTATACATAGTGTCTACGAGCATATTCTTTAAAATAACCCCCTCGTTTGTACAGAGATTCACCGTTGTATATTCGCTTCCGCCAACCTCCGCGATACTCCAGAACATAGTGAGAGTGGTAGGTGATTCTCCATCCTCAGGCTCCCATCTTATCGATAAATTCCAGACTTTCGCGGTATCAGGATATTGCCGGTAATCACTCCACAAGTAATTATACGGGATGGGGAGGTAATCTTTCAAATAAGCACGAATATAAGGGTACATTGGTGGTGGCGATTTTACAACATCATGAACATCCGCAGGGGGGCCGTCATTCGCATCAGGCGCTTCACCAAAGACGATAGAATCGGTCTTTCCACTGGATTCACTAAAGTTCAAAGTACACTCCCATGCGATTTCATCCGCTTGAATAGTATACGTGTAAGGGATGAATACAGATGTGAGGAAGAACAAAATTATTCCAAGAATTAGCAGAATTTTTCTCATTGATTGTACCTCATCTGTTTTTGTATGAGATATATAACGTATTTCATTCGGCTCCTCATGTTTTCCGTTTATACATGAAAAAAGCAAAGATAATAACAATGACGATTACACTGATACCGAGAAGTATCGGAAGGACTTCTAGATCACTCTCACCGATGATCTGGAAATGATGCAGGGTGCCATTTGATAGAAAGGAATATGAGTGTTCGGTGAGTAGGTTTGCCACAACGGTGTTGTTCTCGTAGACTTTAAATGAGTTAAACCCGCTTTTTGCTGCTTGAGCGGGATCCCAGTTGATGCTGATTGTTATTGGAGAATTATTTTCTGATACCCAAATGATGGAAAGGTTCCATTCCATGCGTGGAGAGAGGATGTATTTATACTCTTGCAGTAACTTGTTAAAAGGGATGGAGAACGATGTGGTAAACCAAGCACGAATATAAGGGAGCATTGGTTGTGCTGGGGGTTCTGGTATGTCGAGATCATCCGTATCATCTGATGCATTCGGTGAGCCTCCAAGGATTACAGTCTTTCCGGATCCTGATGGTTCAGTTATCTGAAGAGTCAGGTTCCATGGATCTTGTTGTGCAGATACAATCAAAGATGGGATATTTGTGTTCGAGAGAGTCTCAATTCCTGTTCCAAATAGACTTACGATGATTGTAATGAATAGAATTCTTTTCATACGATATGTTCGTGATGAATCGTTACGTTTCATAGATATCAACAGATTTTTTTTCAGCATTCTATTAAATATGAAGATAAATTGTCTTAAGTTAAAGATACGCGTTAAGTTTGTTTGAGTGTACAGCCGACGTATGCATACATCCAGTATCCTTCGCCTGATTCGAACGTGGTCGTTAACGTATACCTTTGCAAGGAACTATTCCATCCATAGATAAATCCAAGGATGATGTTTTCGGTGATGGCTTGAGTCCATGTATGATCATGTCCATCGTATGTTGTAATAAGACCGGCTGTGGCGAGTGGTGTGCTGCAGGGAAGACCCATGATATTCCAGCTCGTTTGGAGGTCAGTGATATGTCCAGTTCCAACCGCGCTATTTGCAATGAGTACCTCGCAGTCGTGATAAGCCCACATCCAGTATCCCTCTCCTGGCAAAAGGGTGCTGGTGGTGAATCCATATGCTTGAGTAGTGCCTCGTTGCCAATTATAGATAGTATTCAGAACGATGCCTTCACTGACTGCCTGAGCCCAGGTATAATTTTGACCATTATATCTGACGATAATGTCAGCTTTGGAGATAGTGGCGTCCACTGGGAGTGAAATGAGGTTCCATTGGTATTTCACGTTAATTTGATTGACTGTTATTATTGTGATTGATATGGTCGCTGGAGAGGATGTTTGAGCAGGTAGTGGAGTTCCGTCATCGGTAACTGTGAAGGTAAAGCTATCACTGCCGGAATAACCGGTATGCGGTTGGTACTGTACTATGTTGACGATGAGATCTGTTGGAATGGTGGTTATTTGCGTAATTCCATCCCAAAGGTCACCGTATGAAGGTAAAGTTGCGATTGTGTACTTGGAAATGCTTCCGTCGATATCACTTCCTGTGAGAGTAATCTCTATTGTTGTGTCTTGGTTTGTTGTGACACTTTGTGGATTTGCTGTTGGTGCATTATTCACCGCAGTCACCGTAAATGTTGCAGCATCCTGATCAAATAGAGCGCCTGGATCGGTCGCTTTAAACGTGATTGTCTCTGCTCCATTCCAATCTGCGTTCGGGATGGTGATTGTTGCAATACGATTAACCATATTCACTGTAAGCGCTGTGTTCCCTGAGTACGTCCATGTCATCTCAGCATCCGTATTGTCCACATCAGAGACATAGTTATCCAGAGTGATTGTTGTAAAGGTACTGCCCTCAGCAATCGTCTGATCAGGGATATCGGTGACAACTGGTGCATCATTCACATCAGTTACATCAATCGTCATCGTATACGCAACAGTTGAATAATCAATACCATCGCTGACCATGAATTTGAAGTTTGTATACGTTACTCCATTTTCATTTAATGCTGGAGTATATTTCAAATTCCCAGCATCGATATCAGCACGAGAGATCTCCTGATCCAATGTAACATCAACACCACTTAATTCGAGAGATCCTTTCGTTTCTAGTTGAGTAATCTTGATTTTTTCTAGTTGATCATCGTATATCGCTGTATCATCATCATTGAAATCAAAATCTGTGGATAGGAACGTGTAGGTGATATCTTCATTTGTAGTAACCGTCTTATCTGCCGATGTTGGCGGTTGGTTCACATGACATATAATCTGTAAATGATAGGGTGTACTTGAGGTAGCAATAAACTGAACTGTACTAACAAGATGCATATCAGCTATTTTGGTCCAACCTGTTGTATATAAGGACAAATCAATATGATCATACTCTGTCGTACTGATAGGGTTATACCAGTTGATCGTCACAGTGGTTGGTAAACTCAACGTTTCTACTGTAACATACAAATCCCAGACCTTATCAGAATCGGGATAATTCCTAGTATCATTTAATAATTTTTCATAGGGCGATTGCGTAATACCAGCATCGAAATATGCGTAAAGATATGGTACAGGAGGAGGAGGGGACTCTGAGTAATCGAAGTGGTCTAGTCCATCAGAAGCAGTAGAATCCTCACCAAACCACACTGTATCTCCTGCCCCGTTAGGCTCTGAAAAATCCAAGGTTACTTCCCAGCCATCGTGGGCGAGGGTGGGTGTTCCAAACAGCAAGATAATTGCGATAATCGCTAAACAAATGCACCAACCTTTTTTTAGTATTCCTTTATTTTCTTGCTTCATAATTTTTTTTTCTCCCATTCCCTAATAAAATAAAAAAAATCACCATGATTCCTGCTCCATAGTTCCCAAAGATATGTACAGGAAATAACGAGGCTTGTAGTTGATTTTTATTCATGTTAGAGGCGATTTGTAAACGACCACTCTGTTTATAAATACATCGGCCACAACTATAGTGTGACAGACTGCTTTATCTATAATATTAATCGGATTCGACGGTGACAGGATGACCATCGTCGCTGCTATCGCTGCACTCCTTGTCTGTGCGATATACTGGATTGCTGCGCGACGAAAGAAACACCACGCTAGCCCTTAATCTCAAAAAAACGTGTTTTCTTCATTTAAAAGAAAAAAAGGGGAATTACGGCTAGATTTTTGCTCTAAAACGGTCTTAAGCAAGAAAAACTAGACGGTCTAGCTGAAGTGGATTTTGGTGGTCTGAAATGTGTACGAATTAGTGTACGACTGATATGAAGAAAATTCGTACAGTATATCGTACAGTCAAATGTCCTCGTAGTATCCGCATGGAAAAAGGGGATCGTTATGACAAAACTTGTCATCTTCCGTAAGAGGATATCCTAAGTCGTTTTTAAAAACGTTTATATAGAGTAAGTCCGATTGAAAAGACCATGCGCTTAAGCAAGAAAAAAAAGCAACAAATACGAGGATTATTAGATCAAGGATATTCATCGGGGGCCGTCGGAAAAGAAGTCCACGCACCACGATCCACAGTTCAATATTATAAAAACTACCAGGAACGAAAAAATAACAGCCACCGAATTGAAATACCTGTGTATAGAATACCTGATCGATTTTTTATCGAAAATGTCGATGACAACCCCTATTATCCTCCTTCACCTAGTCCTCAACCTAATCCGAATACAGATTTCTTAGTAATACAGGAACTACAGGAACGTGAAGATGAAAATTTTAATTTGAATCAAAAATTAATCACGGTGACCTCTGAGCGAGACAACGCTCACACGGAAGTAGAATCTCTGAAATCAACATTAACCCAAAAAAACATAGAATATACTAATTTAAAATGGGCGAACGAAGACCTAAAAGATAAGCTCGACCGAGCAAATACAAAACTCGACAAACAAGAAAGGGACAACAACAGGAAGGAAAAAGAGTATCTTGGAGAATTAGGTGTCAAAGACAATATGAATACCAACCTTATCAAAGGAGTTGATTTTTTAATACAAGAGAATACAAAATGGATGAATTACGCGATCCCACATATGGTTGATGAGGAGAGAAAGAAACAAAAGAAGTACGTCGTATTTACAAAATACTAAAAATTTCTTTAAAAAAACGCTATTAAACGTCGAATCTAAGAAAAAAGATAACTAAAGAATAAACCTATGAGCCGAAAACGTACTCCAAATTGGGAGGTATTTACAAAAATTCTTTTAAAACAAGCAGGGATACGCACGCCACGCTCATTCTTGGATCTCCTCCATTTCATCCAGCAAAACCTCCCCAAAGATACCTTGGATTCTAATCTGGGAAAACCACTCAAGCAGATGACCGGATCACAGTTTGAAGCATTCCTCCAATGGTTTTTTGAACAACAAGGATACGAAACCACCCGGATGAAAAAATCCCATGACAAGGGTGGAGATTTACTGATTAGGAAACTGGGAGAAACGCTCATCATCCAAGCAAAACGAAGAACGCAAAACATCGGGATACCAGCCATCCAAGAAGTATACGCAGCATCGGGATATTACCAAGCGACCCGTGCCTTGGTCATCACCACCAGCCGATTCACCCAACCCGCGTTAGACCTCGCAAGTAAGCTTGGGGTCGAGTGCTGGGACTGGGAACGACTCCTCACTGAGGTTCGCAATCATAATGTTTCCTATCCAATAGAATAGAATAAACACCTCCGGGGGTATCAGAACGGGTGCGTAAAACAATTGTATCAGTTTATTCCCTCCATTTCGATCGTTTCGCACTGAGCACGAACAAAAACAGTGTCAACACGATCAGCACCAGCCAGCTGAAGATGATCATGGGGATCGGTAGCTCGAGGTACCCCCCGAAGTTATGCGAGAGTTGCGCGGCATACGTTGTTGGTGAGAGATACGCGATGTAACGGTACGGTAATGGGATATAAGTGATCGGGTAGTAGATAGGGGGAATGGTTGCAAAGAGCGTGGAGAGCAGTCGAGAAAACGAAAAGCTTTGAACAATATCTGAGGAGAAGGTGGAGAAGATAAATCCAATGACCACCGACATGAGGAAGATCAGTAGCAATACGATAATGAATCCCAGCAGAGCAAGTACTGTCATCTTTACGAAGATGAAGCCCAGAATAGAGAGCGTCACCAACGCGGGTAACGCGTAGATGATCTCTGCAAGAGCCATCCCAAACATGTAGGTAGATTGGCTGGTGGGGGAACTCACGATCATATCCTGCAGCTTGAAATCATTCTTCAGATGGGTCAGATCCGCTTGCAGCGCCATGCCTGCGGAGAACATGCTCATGATGAACCCACCCATGATGCCGACACCGATGAGCGCTCCGTTGCTGACAAAGACGATCAGCAAGAGAAATGAGAGCGGTGAGATGACGGTGTTAATCAGCACGATCGGGTAGTTCTGCATCTCGTAGACCGCGTTCACGAGGATCGCGGCGAGGAGTTGGCTCTGACGGCTCATATGAGCCCCTCTCCATCATGGACGAAATGCAGGAAGATATCTTCCAGGGACACCGGCTCCATCCAGACCTTCTGATGACGATCATGGAACAGCTGAGCAAGGGCGAGTGCCTCATCCTCGGTTGTTAACGCGCGAAGCTGGGAGCCTCGATGCAGGATCTCCCCGGAGACGCGTTCCTGCAAAATCTGTTCTGTTTCGCTACTCTGCTCAAGCCTGATGCTGTACGGGTATTTCAACACCCGACGGAGCCCATCAAGGCTATCAACGCCTTTCATTTTGCCTTGGTCAAGAATCCCGATCACCGAGGCAAGCTCCTCAGCCTCCTCAAGGTAATGTGTCGTCAAGAAAATGAAATGATCCTGACAGATTTCTTTGAGTAACTTCCAGAACTCCCGTCGTGACAGCGGGTCAAGCCCGGTTGTTGGCTCATCAAGGAATATGATTTTTGCTTCAGACGCGAGGACGGTGGCGACCATCAGTTTTCGTTTCATCCCCCCGGACAGCCATCGATTCATAGTATTGTCCTTTCCGCCTAAACCGACTAACGCAAGGTACTCATCAGCCCGCACTTTCGCCGCCCGGTACCCCAGATCCCTCCACAGCAAGTACGACAGAACAGTCTGTCGTGGCGTCATCCACGGGATCGGACGGGCTTCTTGCGGGACGATAGCAATATCTTGACGTAACGCCTTTGCGTCTTTTACGACATCCAATCCATTGACACGGGCAGATCCACCGCTGGGAAGAAGCTCAGTAGCCAAGATCCGGACCAGCGTTGTCTTCCCCGCCCCGTTCCTCCCGATCAGCCCAAAGATACCAGTATCTGATACTGAGAAACTCACCCCGTCTAAGGCTTTCTGTGATGCATCCTTGTAGGTTTTACTGAGATTGTCACATTCGACGATGTTCATAGCACAGGAAGAGATGCACAGCAGCTACATAAGACTTATAGATAAAAAATACATAGAAACACCATACTCCGTCACTAATATTTTTTCATCTTGATACAGTGAACGTCAAATGCCGTCCTCGATGCTTTCAAGACATATCCTCAGAAACGTATGAACAGGAGAAAAAAAACAAAAGCACATAATCACTTGATTTTTTATTTTTCAGGTAATGATAACCTCCTGTACAGATTTCTTTATATGGATAGCAACAATACTAAAATCGGAGATTAATTTTTGAGAAGAAAGAAAAGTAGATTTCTTGAACAATCCGATAATAAATTTCTTCAGATAGCGAGGGATTTTGTTGAAGTTTGTCCAAATTGTAAAAGCTTTAATATTTCTGTTAGACAAAGAAAGACACCAAAATATAGATGCCAAAACTGTAAAAACGAATTTGATGATCCTAAAGCTGAGATAGTACATAAAACCATTAAACAACAAAGAGAAATTGGTAGGCAATACGATAATCCTGATAAATAAATAATCATGTGTGTGTTTCTTTTTCATTCCAGAAGTATTGACACGGTTTTCACACAAAAATAAGAAAAAGAAAAAAAGAGTTATAGAAACCAAATATGGGCTTACGTGCTTGGTTCGTATTTGAATATCCATTCCATGTACGGTTGCCCGCTGGTATCCACGTCAACGTTTCCCGCGTTGATCTCATTTTTCCCGTCATTGTCACAATCTCCGATACATTCGACTGCCATCCACCCATAAGTAGGAAGAGTCGCTGTTTCAACGTAGGTCGTCCCATTCCATTGTAAAACATGGGTGACACCAGCCCCTGCTACGACGTTGGGGATTCCATCACCATCAGTATCACCCGCATCGATGCCTTCAATAACAGGGTCTGCTCCTTTCCAGGTGATATCAAATTGAGTTGTATAGCCCGATCCATTCCATTTAAAAATCGTGATACGGGGTGCATAAAAGCTGACTAAGATTTCGGCTTTTCCATCACCGTCACAATCTTTACATACACACCCAAATGGACCACCCTGTTGAGTATTCGGATACTGCTGAATCAGAGTTGGGTGAAACACGTTATTTCCTGCATCCCATTGTAACACCATCACTTTATTTGCATAGGCACAGGCGATTTCATTTTTCCCATCATTATTGACATCACCAAGACCAGCCATGTACACATTGCCTTTCGCATCGGGGTCGTTCCATTCAGCGATTCGTTTTAGAGATACGCCGTTCCATCGGAATACTGTGATTTCACCAACAGGGCTCGTCGACGAATATCCAATACCACTCAATATCAATTCGTTTTGTCCATCATTATCAAAATCACCGATGAGACAATCAGAGCTACCACCTCCATGGAAAAAAATCCAGGGGTTTGCGGTCACTAAATTATATTTTTCATTGGAATATTGATACAGTGCAGTGTACCATGTAGCAGCAATCTGATTTTTCCCATTGTTCATTACATCACCGATTGCCATCCCGCCGGCAGAACAGCGGACGAGCGGATACAGTGGTGGATGTAATGCTTGAACCTGAATGTATGTCTGATTCTGCTCGTTCCATTTCATCACCCGAAGGAGTCTATCCCTTCCACTGATCAAGAATTCGTTTTTCCCATCATTATCAGCATCACCAATTGGTTGTGGTCCCTGATATCGGGCACAAGTCCATGCACTGCTTCCATAACTATATGACCATTGAATCGTATAATTCCCACTATACCCTAAATTTTTGGTTGCTGTTGGATGCTGTAATTGCCCAAAAGTAATTGTTGTCGTGATACCACTCGTTAGAAAAGCGCCTACGAGAATAAAAATTGGTATTTTATTATTCATATAAACCCCAGTATATTTTAGTCAGTAACCGCATATAAATATATCGCTTCCTCCTAACAAATAGGGTGGGGTTCATGATAATAAGATAAAAATATAAAAATCTGAAGCAAGTGACACGGTTGTAATGCAAAATGAGAAAAAGAAAAAAGAATAGTATTTTTTTTAGTATCCCATTATGGGTCGGAGGAATAGAAACATATGAGGAAATCGATCAAACAACCACGCTAAAACCTTTGGTATCTGGACTTGGTTTTTTGTTTTATACACTGTTTCTACCGAAACCTCATAGATTAATGTTTCTCCCGCAAGTGGGTGAAAACTATATCCCGCGTTCTCGATATCCTGTTTATAAAAATAGAATATATACATAGAAGGGATATCTTTGTATATACGTGGGAGGACGTAGGTTCTATTGAATGTAAGTATTCTATAAACCTCTAAATATGTTGGTATATGGTCTTGATCATTAGTTATAGTGACATTAATTATATCTCCTATAATACTATTGATATGGATTGTAATATTGAACATCCCTGGATATCCTTGAAACTGATAGGTATAATTTTGACCGACGATTGGTGAGGCTACTACTGTTATTGTCGTATCTGTCCAGGATGCGGTAGTTGCGTTTGGGAAGATCAGCATTTGTTTTTCTCCATCACGTACGTCGGTTATGGTGTTTGTAAGATTCGTGGATTTAGTTGGTGTTGTTCTCACGGTTACGTTTGTGTCAGCGATGTTGATGATGGATGTGGAATTCTCCCAGATATAGTAAGGTGGTGGATATATGACCATTTCAGATTCATTATCACTCGAAAGATTCCTGATGATAAGGTTTGGCATAGTGAAATTCCCCCAGTTATCCATTTCGATCCATTTAGCACTGAAGGCTGTTGCTGTATAGTTGGTGACAATAACAGTTTGGTTCAGATCAAAAGCAAAATATTTTGAGGAGAAAATTGCTCCAACACCAAATTTCTTTCCGTATGCATCTTCGGGGGAGATTGGTCCGATTATCTTTGTCTGCCCTTCTCGCATACCGATGAGACCTTCTATAAATCCCTTTATCATGTCTGAGGAATATCCATCTTTTGGTGATGTGACATTTTTATCTAAATTAACAAAAATCTTTAAAGGGGTCCCTCCGGTTTTATTCACAGGATCTTCGTATGTTGTATCAAAAATAGTGTTGTTAGATGCGTACCTCCCAATGTAATTGACATCGGCACAATCTCCGAGTTTAATAAATCCTATTTTAGCACTTGCAGAATTTTGCAATGTATCAGAAAAGCTTATCCAAATAAACAATAGTGTTACTCCAATAATCAATCCTTTTTTCACCCAGCTTTTTTGCATAAGTCCTTTCAACTCCCTCATTATTATTTTATGAGTTTTGTTATCTTTTGGAGTCATTTAAATGTTTGGAAAAGATAAAAATAAGAAACAGAAGCAATTGACACGGTTTTAACATATGTTTTTTGTGCGAATCAATGTGAAAAGAATACAAATGGTCCAATTTCTTTTCCACTTCGTGAAACAGATTGGGATGTTTCATTGATTTTTACGGTTACTGTTAATGTAAGAATCGGATATAGAGAATGAAGCCAATCAATATTAACAAATCGAACAACAAAAAGTGGAGGTTGTTGAAATGATATATTAGTAAAACTGACAGTTTTATTATCAGTAGAATTGTAATAAATTCGTATGTTGCCTGTAATAATCTCATTAAGATTGTTTGTAATGCTTAGTACATAACCAAGCCCATAATTTCCATTTGTCTTGCCATATACTCCCGCATGAATATCAATATCCACGTCATCATAGGTGTTCATTGTTTTCTGATTTGATGATTGAACCGTCTGATACCCCTCGACATTAGTCGATGAACCAAGAATAAAGATAAAAACTGCACAGATACTTATTCCAATGATTACTTTTTTTTTCATAACTTTCCCCCAATATACAATTTTATAACAATATTCTCCTTTAAAAACATATCCTCAGAACTAGAAGCATTGACACGGTTTTAAGACTCAATGGTTTTTTGTATGAATCAAGATGCTGTCCAATAATTATTCTCTGGTCCCAACAGGAGAAGCATATATCAAATGATACGTGATATCAGGAGCAGGACAGGAGAGATATGGCATTAAGGACAGATAGAATTGGACAGTCGTGGCTGTTTCCACCACGGATCACGGATTTCATACCAGCGGATC
>CABMCU010000053.1 GCA_902384685.1 uncultured archaeon
AATATCACAAACAGGGTCGCTGTATGCATTTGAGGGGCTAGAAACCCTGCTGGATCGCCAAATATCCCTCGTTCAATGCGGGTTGGCACAAAAATCACCGCGACTCCCATTATGGGCATCATCCCAAGTCCGACGCTGATTGATTCTCTGCGTTTCATTCCGCCTATTCGTGCGCCGATGGCACTACCAATAAAGTTGCCAAGCATCGCAAAGATGACAAACGCTGCACAGAAGAGGAGTATAGATGCTGTCTGATTTGATTGGAAAAGGCTTAAAAAGTTAAAGCTTGCCCCGACCCATACGAAAAAGAGTGGGACAAAAAATGCGTACCCGATGGTTTTGATATAATCAGAGACGATACTTGCCTGTGGTGTTTTTTTGATAAAGATCCCAGCGATAAACGCTCCGATAATTGCTGTGAGTCCCATGTTTTCTGCAAATGCGGCAAATAAAAAACAGATTCCTAATCCGGTTGTGAGGACAATAATTGGAGCATGGCGTTTCGTATTTTTCCTTGCTGCGAATCTGACAACAAGATATCCGATAATGACGGTGAGGATGAAAAAAAGGGAAATTTGTAGGAGAAGTATAAGGGAATTGCCGACGCCAAACACTAGGGCAAAAAACACCATGGCGAGGACGTCATTGACAACGAGTGCGGTGCGGAGTGTTAACCCAATACGAGATGATAATAAATCCATGTCTGAGAGAACTCTGATCGCGATGGTTGTTGATGTCGCTAAAAAAATTGTTCCTATTGCCATGCTTTGTATCAGAGACAGATGAAATATCGTACCTATAATGCATCCAAAAAGAAATGGGATAATTACGCCGAAAATGCCGACGCCTATCCCTGCTTTCTTTGTTTTTTTTAAATCACTTAGATTTGTTTCAAGGCCAGCGATAAATAAGAGAAAGACCGCACCGATGAACGCGATTTGTTTAAATTCGGGGGTTGTTAAATTAAGGGTGAATTGAAAAACCTGCGTATTCAACACAGAGATTGATGATCCTGAGAAGAGGCCGATAACACAAGGGCCGAGGAGGACTCCTGCAAGGATTTCCCCAATAACTCCTGGCTGCTTTATTTTTTCGAAAACGATGCTGAACATCTTAGCAAATATTATTGCTACGGTGATTTCAAGCAGCATAGAGCAAGCATCCCATTGTTTAATAGAACGTATAAGACATGTGTATAAAAAGCATGTGATATGATGCTGAGAGATTTTAAATATTCTAAGATGAATTCATGTATGAAGAAGATGTGCGAGCAGAAAAATTCTTTACACGAGTTCTATGAACTGAAGGTAAAAGACCTCATGCTGACGAAGTCTGATTTGCTGTGTGTCGATGAAAAAACTGATATTGAAACTGTGCTTTCTCTTTTGATTCAAACAGATCATGTATGGGTGATGGATAGTACAGAACCGACACACCTCCTTGGGGTGATTACAGAATCTGATACCATTGTGCTGTTATCCCCACCGCTTACCTCGCTTCAAACCTTTGATAAACCAGATTCCCGCTCGCTGCAATATGGAGACGCTCCCCCTGCCGTAGAGATCATGTCAAAAAAACCGGTCACGGCATCCCCGGATGAGACGATCAGAGAAATCCTATTGAAGATGAAAGAACAGAAGATCAAACAACTCCCGGTCGTTGATGAAAATGAACAATTCATCGGCGAGCTTTCATTGAGTCGTCTTATACAGGAATATTCAAACCAACAAATTGATCTTGTACATGATAAAAACTAATATCACGTGACTACTCCACGCTATCGTTCAGTGAAGAATGCTACTTTTAGAAGTTTCGTAATATTTGGCTGATGCTTTGGGCTATTGCAGGGGCGTCCTATGTTTTATCCGCATAAACTATGCAGATGCTGAACCACATAGAGCTGTGCCGGAGCTGGCAGTTGCTGACTATGATTAGAGGTATCGTGTGCTTTACAGCATGGTTGTTATCTCATCTCCTCTGTATTTGGCTGGCTGAGCTGCATTATATCACCTATCGGTGTTGCAGGCTGGTTCTGAGCAGCTCTAAACAACTCGCTCCATGCTCGGCGGGGGCTTTACCAGCTCATATAACGTCACGGGACTTTCTGGGCTTGAATGTATTAAGCTCCGATGTCCATTATCTTTCATTAGGTAAAATATCGTATTTATAATAAACCAGCATGCACGACGATCGGGGTGAGTGGTTCTTTGATAGCAGAGCAGCTGGTATAGTACTTAAATGTTGCATCGCGGAGCTGCTGTGTTACCCATGGGTACCATCGCGTTACATATGGGTTACACCGCGTTGCACCTCGTTATCATCCTCGGGTTCGGTTGAAGCCGGCGCGTCATCGCTGGGCTCCCGGCTGGGCTGCTGTTGGGCTCCGCTATCCTCGTCTCTTTTCTGTCGCAGTTCGCCTCGCAGCTCGTTCGACTCACCCGCAGTCAGCTAACATGGGAAATTTTACGATGCTTTAGGACGTGGTGCTCTGCGGTGGATTTTCCTATAGACATTATAGGTGGGCTGTAAGGCCCCGTAACGAGCACGTGTTGACGACGCGTGTGGGGGGGCACAGAGCTCAACGAGCCGGTAGAGCCCCGGTACGCAGAGGACGCGGATGACCATGACAGATTGCGACCTCAAGTTTCGTTTATTCGTCGCATTTTGTGGTGTGGACAGTAATTCAGACCTCAACACTGCGAATCATTACCAATAAGCTCTATTACTTATTTTTTAGTTAGAAGGTATTAAGGACCTCTTTGACCTTGTTTATATTATTATAAAAAATTTTACAGATGTATCATTATGGAAAGTTTTATATCAAAAGGATTGATATTAACATCCGGGGAATACTTTGAAGAAAAATCTATTACAGATTATTATCACCGGAATTGTGTGTCTGACATTGCTTACAACCATACAACCGGTTTCTGCCTATTCAAATGAAATTAAAAATAAAGATGGTACTCTGCAGCCCAACCAAGATGTCGAAGATACTGGGATTATCGGTCCGAATTGGTATAACAAACCAACAGGCTATGCCCAGCTAGTTAGCTGGTACCAGGCTCTTGAAGCGCTTTATCCTGAGTATCTTGAAGTATTCAAAGCAAACGAATTGTATGACACAGGGATAGCAACGGGTGGGTATGATCTCTATTACGTTAGAATAACAAACGAGACACTTGGTTTTCATAAACCAGAGGTTCTGTTCCTTGGTAATCCACATGGGGACGAAACTGTTGGAACCATTGGAATGTTTTGGTTTACTGATTGGCTCATGCGTATGGCATTTACTGATGAGCCTTGCCCGGACTACTCAAAGGATTGGTTGCGATGGCTTATCGATAATAGAGAAATTTATCTTGAAGTATCCCATAATCCGTATGGGTTTGACCATAAAGTAAGAGAGGACAGTAATGGGTGGGATCTAAACAGAGAAGCAGATATGGATGGCCCGGGGCGGCCAACAGGCGGTATTTGGGCCAGTGTGAATGGAAAAACACTTCATGCATTTGTGGATAACCATACGATACGGGTAGGGGTTGATTTCCATGGGGGTGCGCGAATGTTACTCTACGCATGGGGTTCTACTCATAGTAGCATCAATGGAATCAGTCCCATTACAGGACATTCGTATACGTATGCTCCTCCTGATTTTTTCTTCCTTGATGCATCAAGTCTGCGATTAGGGGACTATATCGGTGATTATGGGGGAGACCTTAACCAAAATGATATTGGGACAACTCCTGGTACGGTTGGCTATATCGTGCAAGGAGGAATTGGTGAATGGGCGTATGGTGCGGATATTGCGAAAAACCCGGTGGAGGACCCCTGGGTAGTGGGAAATTACCCGGGTGC
Organism: uncultured archaeon; assembly: GCA_902384685.1. Lineage (GTDB taxonomy): Archaea > Thermoplasmatota > E2 > DHVEG-1 > DHVEG-1 > SM1-50. The sequence continues at coordinate 3,859 of CABMCU010000053.1, forward strand.
TGGCATCCTATGGCTTTCCCCTGAGATGTCAACAACAAAAAACCCTGCTCAATCAACATTTGGGAATGATACGACCGCGAAATTTGGTGCGGAGGTTCGTCGTGTTATTTTGCATCAAACGGATCTTGCTCAGCCTTCTGTTTTATGGCAATATGGAACTATTGAGAACAATTCTCATGTTCTTCCTGATAAATCCGTACCTCTCGTTTGGCAGGTAAATGGGAGTCTTGTGGTTGATCATACGTCTATCCAATGGGGGACGAACCCCGATCCAATTCATCATCCTGAATATGTTACGACTGATCATGATGAACATCAAGGGGATTACTATGGAGGAACAGGATGGGACGATGCGAACAACGGAGATACGCAGGGGATTACATACAGCGAGAATATCACAATCTCGTCACTAGGTGAATACTATTTTGTTGCAAAATCTCAGGTTGATCAGATCTATGCAAATGTTCTCCGGCCTGATGTCTATGGAAATCATCCCTACCTACGGCTTCTTAAGGAAAGAACAAACGATTCCTACTATGAAGAACTTCAAGGAAGTGATGGCATCGAAACAATCACTGGACAGACGTGGTGGTATAGTCCCGTCATCCATGTTACGGTAACGGTAAACAATCAGGCTCCTGAGAAACCGGCGAAACCATCCGGTCAAGTCAGCGGGAACATCACTGCCGAATATACATATTCAACGACCTCAACTGATTCGGATGGTAATCAGGTGTACTACCTCTGGGACTGGGGTGATGGCACACAAAGTACATGGCTTGGACCATTTTCCTCAGGAGCTGTGGTCAGTGCCCAGAAATCCTGGAGTAAGAAAGGAAATTATCTCATTAAAGTAAAAGCGAAAGATAACTCTGGGGCGGAGAGCGCCTGGTCAGATCCATTACCAGTGACCATGCCGACCATTACAAGTACGCAGATGAGGGTGTTATTCGCGCAGTTCCTTCATCATCTCTCGGAATTGTTTCAAAAACATTTGAAATAAACTTCTGAAAGGAGTATCGAAACACCAAGCCGTCAGTTCAGAAGTAGCTCGTATTTCGACGAAAGCTCTCTAGCGTTTTTTTTGCATCAAATAGGATGATTCAATACAAGTAAAAACATTTAATAAGGACCACCACATCAAAAAGACTGATTAGTAGGAATAGAGGGGGAAAAAATGATAACTAAAAAAGGTAAACCTCTAGAAAAAATAGGTTTAGATGCTGCAGTGAAGATCGCTGAGAAAGGTACCCATTGCGGGATGTGTCGAATTGATTTTCTTGGCACAGGTTTATGTCCTTCAGGTAAAAAACATGGTTTTTTGGCATATTGGCCCCAGGGACGTATGGAACTTGTGAAACACTTGAACGAAGGCCAGATTAAGCCGACAGCAAAGCTTCTTGAGATTGCGAATTCCTGTACCCTGTGTGGTATTTGTGATAAACAGTGTAACTTCGCCACGCAATTACGACCCGAGAAAGTCGCCCGGGCACTGAAAGACTATGTTGATACTTTAGATACGAAGGACTTACAAGTTGTTCCCAAGGATGATATTCTTCGAGGGCTCTGTGAAATTGTTGGGGAGAACTGGGCGACGAATGATCCCGTGATTATTGCTTCCTATGTGCGATCAATTATTCCCCCTGATGCTGAGTTGAACTATTATATTGTCATGCCAGAAACCACTGAGCAAGTAGCACAGATTATTAAATTTGCGAATACGAAGAACATTCCGTTTTTGCCTCGGAGTGGCGGGACCGCATTGTCGGTTGCTACTCCAACAATACTTTCAAATGCGACGAGTTTAGAGCATGGGATTGTGATTGATCTTCTTCGTCTAAAGAAACTTGAAGTTCATCCTGAGAGCAGCAGCGCAATTGTAGGTGCGGGGGTTACTTCGTTTGAGCTGCAAAATGCGGCTTCAAAGCAGAAATTACGGGCCAATGTTGCTGAGGCGGGGGCTCATGTCTGCGCAAATATTGCGACTACCGGTGTGGTGACAACGTGGGGGAATGCTTACGGGTGTTTTGCGGATAATTTTATTGATCTTGAATTGGTAGATATGGAGGGAAACATTAAACATCATCGGGATATCGATATTTCAAATCCGTATACAACCGATCATGAATTTACGAACATCTCATTAAGTCCATCCTATGTCATCACTGAGGCTGCCGTAAAACTCTTCCCTGTTTTTGATGATGAAGATGCGGTGTTCGTTCCGTTTGATAATCTTGAAGACGCGCTAGATATGGTCCTGTTGCTAGGGAAACGTGGGGTCGGATTATCAGTTGCTGTCCTTTCGTATAAATATTTAGCTGAGTTTATTTGTCCGACGCCACAGATTGCGAAAGACTTTGAGGATATCTGTAAAAATTATATCAAACTGAGGTATGTGGTGGATGTGATCTGCAATAAGGATGATAAGAAAATTGTTGAGGAGCTCGCAGAGTATACGATTGATCATGCGATGTTGAAAAATATGATTTTGGGTTCGCCGAAACTTGCTTCACTGAAAGAGAGTGAATTTATGAAGATTCTTGCAGAGGAGCAGAATCCTTTAAAGGCTATCTTTGCGGGTCCTATGCGGGTGCATTTTGAGAAAGGATTAGATGCTTCACCTGAGCAGTTAGCAAAAGTCTATGATGCGGATTTACAGGATTTCTTCAGAAAAGTATATGCGAAACCTGAGATGTCAGATGTCGTGTGGCTTCATGCGTTCCGAATATTGCCATCGCGGTTAATGCGGCAGCGGATGACGATGGGACCAGGCGGTGCTGTTTGGGCGGGAGATAAAGACCATATTCTGAAATGGGTTCGCATGTTTGCGGACGTGGGTGATAAATATCACCTGGAGCATGCCCTTGGCTTTATCAGCCCGTTGGATGCTGGGAAGTTTATCTACATTGAATATGATTATTTTTATGATCATAATGATCCCGAGGTCGCCAGCAGAATCAGTAAAACATTACTGGAGACAACAGAGAAATCACTCGTACTCGGTGGTGTATTTACCCTTATTAACTATCTGTTTAAAGGGATCTATCGGAAAGAGCATGTCTTGTATCCCTTAATGAAAGGACTTACAAAAGAAGAACAAATGATGTTTCGGGAAGTGCTTCATTCCATCTTAGGGGAGTTTGAAGAATGGTAAAATTTCTCTCCGATGAATGGATCGCGTTGGGTAAACAGTATATGCTGGAACAGCTTGACCCAGAAAAAGACATGAAACATATCACCACGTCGATATTGATGATAATCGAACACGTCCCTCCGCATGATACAACCATGAATTTCTATCTGGAGTTGAAGGAGGGAAAAGTAAATGATTTTACGGTCAACACTGGTGCTACTTTTACGGAAAAAGAAGCAGTATTTATCATCCGAGGGAATTATGGCACGTACAAGGATATTCTACAAGGAACATTAGGTACTGCATTGGCGCTTCTCAAAAACAGGTTGGCTTTAAAGGGGAGTAAAATGGAGGCACTGAAAATCATAAAACCTATTGATGGTGTCATTGAATCATTACGGAAAATTACCGATGAATTTTAAAATAATAATTATAAGGAAGAAAGATTAACTGTTTTTCTAAAAAACCTCAATACTTTAATATCTGTTAAAAAAATTGTACATCAATGTGGAATAACGATACTGTAATATTGATAATAACTTGTCTGCTTCTTTTTATCTTCTGAGGTTCAAAAAAAAAGAAAAAGAGAGAGGGGGGTTACTACCCCAACAGATGTCGTAGTACTGGGAACATGTTCGGGAATCTTGCGAACAATGATTCCAGGAATTGGAATAGCGGTTTGTTGAACGTGTACGGCATTTTGATCGGTAAGGGATCTGACCAGCCGCTTTCTTTTCCATGGATATCCTTTGCCATGACTTTGATGTTATATGAGCCTTTAGCAGCCCACGTGTGTGTCGTACTGATTATAGTACCAGAACTGTATGGCCCCAGCCATCCGCTGTTACTCCCATCGCCCCAGTCCCAGAGATAGAAAACCTGATCTCCATCGGGGTCAACAGTGCTCGTTGCGTAGGTGTATTCACTCCCGGGTTTCCCTTGGGCTGTTCCTGATGGGACACCTGGTGTCTCTGGCGCAAGGTTCTCAGAGGGCGTCTCCGTATTCTTGATCTGGAACTGATCGCTCGTGACAGTCACAACATTATTGCCGCTGTCTTGTGCGACAATCTGTACTTGATAGTTGCCATCAGGTACGCGTGTTGTATCCCAACTCAGAGTACCACTGTTCAGATAGGGGTTGCCTGAGAATGCGGTCCAGAGCGCGTCATCCGTAGCTCTATAGTAGACATTGATCAGGAGGGTATCTCCATCTTTTATATCATGGGCGTACCATTGAATGGTGACAGTGTTTTGGAGAGTCTCTCCGCCGACAGGATAGAGCAACGACAGGGATGGTGCAGCATCTGCTTCTAACAGCACATAGTCTTGATCAGAGAACCCTTCATATGAAATCACACTCGCGGTAGTATAATCAGTCCCCATTGCTTTTGTCGTGGTGGTTAAGGTGATCTCTATTTCATCTCCTGGTGATACGTCTCCGATGTTCCAGATGACTTCATTGTTTGATGCACTAGCCGGGGTGAGTGTCGCATCGTAGTTATAGGTGACCAATGCGGGGAGAAGATCGGTGATCGTGACGTCATGGACCGTTGTCAATGCTGTGGACGTGATGGTGATCTTAAACTTTAGTTTCTCATTTATTTTCAGAGTTGCATGATCGCTCCATGTGCTTTGACCGTCGTCCCATACCATTGTACTGACAGCCAATGCTGGTTGACCTTCACTGTCGACGACTTTCACATTCGTTAAATCATATCCGAGTACGATTCCGATGTAATCCTTAACATACACGGAGTTCCACCCGTAACAGGTATGGACTGCTGATGCATTGTATATTATCGTGATGGTCTGCCCATGAGTAAGAGAAACTGTCCAAACGACGTTATTATCTGATGCAGAGGTAGGCGCAGGTTTGGCGTCATACCGATATTTCAGCTGTGGAGTTGACAAATAATCTGTAATTGTCAAACCATTCAGATCACAGCTACCCGTATTTGTGATAGTGATCTTGAATTTCACTTTGGTGCCATTCGCGACTCGTATGTTATCAACCCATGCACTGCCATCCCATACTTTTTTATCAACAGCGACATGAGCAAGACATATGAAAGCGGTGGTTGAATCAGTAGCCGAACAGGTTTCCCCAAGAGCATTCACTGTTACAGTTAACGTGACCGGGTAGGTACCATCCGCTGTATACTGGTGCGTTGGATTCACCGCGTTACTATGGGGGCTTCCATCACCGAAATTCCAGTCATACGATACGATGGTTTCATCACAGCAGCCAGAAAACTGACTTCCGGCGCTAGAAAAATGTACAAAACCGATACTATCACCTGTGTACGGGCCGTTGGCCTCAGCAACGACATACCCTACCCAGGGGGTATAATCGACATTATTGCTAACACTATCACCGGTTCCAGATCCGACACCACTTGGTCCGCTGCAGTCACCCCACCAGTTACATTCTGCGATAAATGGACCTGCAACGGCGTTGTTAATTACACCATTAGTATTGCCAACGATTTCGTTGCAATACGCAGTAGCAACTGAACTCCCACCATACGCATCCCCAACATAAATACCTATATTATTAGAAAGGATTTGATTATTATACGCAGCGCTTCCAACACCATTTGCGTTATAGAATTGAATTCCGATACCGCACGATGTGATAACGTTGTTGTAGATTTGAGTGTTGCTAATGTCTAAGAGACCATTATTAGGGTCATAATCCCATTTACCACCAACACTGACACCAGCTCCATCACAATTCGTAATAGTATTCCCGCGGATGATATTATTGGTACCGCCTTCATAACTTTGAATTCCCGCGCCTCCAACTGCATTGGAGTTAACGACGGTGTTATATTCGAAGGTGTTTCCGCTGCTGGCCCAATTGTAGATTCCATCTGATGCGGCGTCAATGTAATTATGTTTAATGGTGACACCAGTAGGTTTTGGTTGATAAACAGGCCATATTAAACCACCCCATTGGTCGATGTTCTTTGGGTTAAAACCAGCATAGGTTGTTGCTATGCTCCCGATGAGTATACCAATTCCTCTGTTGTATTGGGATGGCCATAATGCGTTGATGACTTTGAACCCATCAATGGTGGTATTATTTGCCCAGATATCGAAACCGTTTTTGAGAAGACCTGGGTCATAGGATTGTGACCAGGTGTAGCTTATTCCTTTACACCATGCGTTCTTATAATTACAGACATCGATCTGGCTTGCATCAATAATGGTTGTGACGTTTCCACCAGATGATTGTATGATTACTTCTTTGTAGATGAGGATATTCCCATTGTATGTCCCTGGTTGAACTTCTATTGTGTTTCCATTAACAGTATCTAAATCATCGATTGCTGCTTGAATAGACCAGAAAACCTCACCGGTATCAATGTTAAACACGGGTCCAGCAAAGTAAAGCGCTGAGGTACATTCACCACACACCTCAGGATAATGAGTATTATCTGAATACACCCAGCCGCCACTTATTGGGTCTTGTGTGGATTTTAACCACGCACAGGCAGCCTGTATCTGCGTTTGATAGGTATAGGCATTGAAATTACCAAGTGACATGACTGCGTATGCGGTTGACTGCCAATCCTCATCATTTGTATTCGCGCCATAACAATTGCTATAGGCACCACTTGGATATTGGCAAGCAGACAGAATCGTTAGTAAACCTGGTATTTCACCGGTATGCACTTGTGCTGCATCAAAAGCATCAATCAGACCAGTGATACCACATGTATACCACCATAAATTCACATTTCCGTATAACGGATCAAATGGTCCTTGATCAGCAATGATATCAAAATATCCAGGATTACTGTTAAATGAGTCCTGCCAAATAACCTCTGCGATAGCATCTGCGTCTGCACCATAGGGTCCACCGTATCGTGCATCAAGCATCGCCGCAACTTTTGCCCATGCGCCGATATCCCATGCAATGATACCATTATCATATCCCGATCCATGTCGGCTGTCTCGTATCCATTGAGCTAAAGCGGTTGCGGATCCGTAGGTGGTGATTCTTCCATCATATTTTGCTCTCGCGGCATCCTGATAGGTTGTGCCACAAACACTCGGGAGATCATCGTACAGCATTAAGAAAATCAGATCACCGGCAGAGCGAATATTCGCGTTCGCAATCATTTTATTTGCAGCATCCGTCATGGCGATCATATAACTAGCGTTTGGTGTTAGGCTGTTCAGTTGTGCTGCCCGATAGGCATAGTATATTCCTAGTGCAGTCACACCATAAATGTTTGTAGGACTTGCAGCTGCAGAATGCACAAAAGTAGGAGCGGTAAGCATCCAATCCCAACCACCATCATCAGGATCGGGATCACCTGGATCAGCGCCATTTCCTGCGTTGTCAGAGGTGACATCTGCTTGTGCATGAATCAAATAGTGAGCACTATCAGTGATCGCAGCAGTATCAGCTAACGCCATGTTTCCAGGTCGGATAATATTTTTTTCTGTGGGTAACAACAAGTTAGGACGAGATACATTAGTATCAAGCCTTGACTGAGTCGCGGGAAGTACCGCCAACATCATTATGATTATTGATAGAGCGGTTAAAAATATCACCAGCCTCCTATTCAACTTATTTTCAAAATTCATTTTCCTCATATTTTATTCTCCAGAAGGATAAATGCCTCCAATATCGATAACAGATATATATTATATAAATATAGCTATATACTATTCGTCAATATGCAACAATTATGCCAATACTAGATAGAAAAATACTCAAATCACAAGCAAAGATCGATTGAAATGTCTATATTTAAAAAAAAATGAAACAATGGTTATATAAAAAATCGAGACTGATTCCATTTCAATGTTATAATACACCTGTAGTTACTTCCTTAAAATCTTATACATCTAACACTTAATCTCATATTTGTAAGAATCACTGTAAAAAAAGATGGCATGATAATTCTTGAGGAAGACTCGTGTTGCATACCCTAAGGTGATGCAACATGAAAAACACAAAATATTTTATAGGACTTGATGTCCATAAGGAAAAAACCTCGTA
>CABMCU010000054.1 GCA_902384685.1 uncultured archaeon
AACCATTGTTTGTGTCGCGTTGACATCAATATCTTCACAAGGGACCCCAGCATCCGCCGCAGTGTCTTTAATAAAACGCTCCGTGTCGTAATCCAGCGATGTCTTTAATTTTTCATTTAAAATCCGCATGACAATAAGACGTGATCCAGAGTTCCGTGCAAGGTTTATGGAAATAATCGCAACATCTTCTTCTCCTGGTTGTAAGGTGAGTGGTAGGATGATTGGTCCAGCGTGTTCGATAAAAGGTCTAGGCACTTGTGTTTTAATTTCAACGGCTGGTTCGAGTTCAGCTAAAGTTGGAAGTGGAATAATACGGCGAGTAGGAGCTGCTTTTGCAGGTAGGATATATGTTCGCAGAATAAGCTTACGACCTTCTTCTAATAGGACAACGACTGGAGCGATACTAAAAAGTAACAGCCATTCAAACAAGGTCAAAGAAACCGTATTGAATATAGGTCCAAATAGGGGGATATAGATTATTGTGACAAGAATCATAAGTTCCACGAAGATCGCTATCAAGAGCCATTTATTACGACGTAAACTCACTGTGAATGTTGACTTGATGTTCGTTCTGGTAGCGATGAGCATTCCGAGTTGTCCTGCCATGATTCCGACTATTACCATCGTGGTGCCTTTGAGATAGGCTGTATGATCGGCAATGGAGGGTTGACCGATGCTCCACCCGGTTTGGGACCATGCTTGAAAACACCAAAACAGCGCGATAACCCCAATGAAAATTCCAATGTAACCAGATCGGGCTAAAGATCCAATATCAAACAAGCGACTCTCCCTACTACGAGGTGGTCTATCCATAATTCCAGATTCAGGTGGTTCAAGGGTAAGTGATAATGACGGAGGTATTTCTAAAACCAGATCAATGAGAAGAACTCCTAACACTGCGAGAGGAAGTGGGATCTGAAGGAGTACAAATGCGATAAATGTAGCTAACTCCGCCCAGTTATGTGTGAAAACGTAGACATTAAATTTCTTGAGGTTGTCGAAAACCGAGCGGCCTTCTTCGATTCCATTCACAATAGACGCGAAGTTATCATCTAAAAGGACCATGTCTGCAGACTCACGCGCTACATCTGTCCCTGAGATTCCCATTGCAATGCCAATATCTGCTTCTAATAACGCCGGCGCATCGTTTGCACCGTCTCCTGTTACCGCTACAGTTTCCCCTTTTGATCGGAGTACACGAACAATCCTTAGTTTTTGTTCAGGAGTAATCCGTGCAAAAACAACATCCGGTGCATCCAGAACCTTACTGAGTTCTTCATCAGAAACCTCTGCAAGTTTATAGCCAGTCATTATGGTATAAGATCTGGAAGAGATGATACCAACTTTTTTTGCAATCGCCTCAGCTGTAAGTTCATGATCTCCCGTCATCATAACAATACGTATTCCAGCATTTTGGGCTTTTACCACAGCGTTTGGAACATCATGACGAGGGGGATCATAGATCGCTACAAGACCGATAAACATGAGCTGATTCTCGATCGTTGCAGAGTCATACTTCTGCGGTTCAAGCGGAAGAACCCGTGTAGCAAGGGCTAAAACTCGATAGGCCTCCCTTGCAAAAGAATCAATCTGATTTCGAATTTGGGTGGACAACTCCGCTGTCATAGGAACGACTTGTTCGTTCCAATATGTCGATGTACATCGAGAAAGGATTTCAAGTCCAGCACCTTTCACATATGCTGTCAGCTTTCCGTTGGAGTCTTTATGAACACTTGTCATCATCTTACGGGTAGATTCAAAAGGGATCATTCCGACCCGTGGCTTTTGACTGAGGATCTGTTTGTATTGAATTCCCGCTTTCGCAGCAAGAACTAACAAGGCTGCATCCGTTGTATCACCGATTGAAGTCCATCGAGATTTTTGTCTATCTAAAGGAGGCACCAGAGTAGCTTTATTGTCGAGTGCTGCAACCTCACACAATTCACAGAGATCTGATCGATCAGAGAATGCGAGTTTAATACCTTCTAAGAAAATATAACCCATCGGTTCGTATCCTTCTCCAGTAACATCAAAAGAACGTCCTCCGATCCATATCTTCCGAACAGTCATCTGACCAGTAGTAATTGTACCAGTTTTATCTGTACAAATGGTAGTCGTAGAGCCCAGTGTTTCGACGGAAGATAGGCGTTTTACGATAACATGCCGTTTAGACATCGCAAGACTACTAAGAGCAAGAGATAATGTGACTGTAATCTGCAAACCTTCAGGGACCAGCGAGACCATCACACCTATCATAAACAAGAGACTCTCAGAAATCTGGAGGTGGAGAATGAAAAAAGCGATGGTAAGGAAGAGAATACCAACTCCTATTGCAGCACCAAAGTTCAATTTTGCAGTGTGGTCGAGTTCTTTCTGGAGTGGACTTGGCGGTTCCTCGATTGTTTGAGTCATCGCTACGATCTGTCCGAATTGCGTGTCACTTCCAGTTGCGAACACGATTGCTGTTGCTGTGCCAGATGCGACAGTAGTTCCAGCGAATACGACGTTTGAGCATTCAATTATTTCGCCATTCCATGAATCTGTACCGATATTTGATGAACGAATTTGAGGTTCAGATTCTCCTGTCAGTGTAGAGTTATCAACAGAGAATTCATAAGCGGTAACTATTCGTGCATCAGCAGGAACTTTATCGCCTTCTTCCAATGAAAGTATATCGCCGGGCACAATGTTGACGATGGAGATCTGCTTGGTTTGACCATTCCTTAAAACTTTCGCATTCATGGGAACTAGTTCTCGAATTGCTTCAATAGCACGCTCCGCTCGACGTTCTTGGAAAAGATTGAACAGAACACTCAGTATCACAACACCCAATATCGCAAACCCCATCTCTAATGATCCCAAATCATTAGAAGTCCATCCAGTAATGAATGAGAGAAGAGCTGCAATAAGAAGAAGAATATTAAAAAGATTTTTGAATTGAGTTAAAAGTTTACGATAGAGATGGAGTTTTTTCTTCTCGGGAAGGACATTATATCCATGTTCCTGAAGTCGCTGATCGGCATCATTATTAGATAGCCCTTCAGAATTGGTTTTTAAACTATCGTAAAGTTGCTCGATGGAGCAGCTGACCCATTTCTTAATATCAGGCTTGCAAGAAGTATTTTCCATTTTTTTATGCCGCCTTCTAAGAGTATGGGTAGTCTACTATTGTTATCAAGGCTACCGATCATTCAGCCGGCATAGCAAGAACTCAGATATTAACATTTTGATTTAGTATATCCTTATATATTCTCTCCTGAAAATTAGTTGAAATTACCCGGCGGTAGCTTTATTCCTATTGGGATAAAATCCTGCAATGGTTATGAGATTTAAACTTGAAATTTAAGTCTCTTCCCCCACACTTTCAATTTTAACAGGAGAATGACACAATTTTTTACTAGTACATTAACGCTCAAATCCTAAAAGAAATATCCCACCCGTCTCATCTCCCTTTTCATAAATTCCTTATGTTTAAAACTATTCTTACCAACAAGTATTATGTCCCTGTATAAGAATCATAATACCGATTTGTACAACATCCATCCTTCAGATTAAACTCAACCATTTTCCTTGTCTGTTCTTTTCTAATATCAACGATACTTACGGTGACAATTTTATCTTCGATATCAATCACGTTAAATGTGTACCCATGATGAGCCCTAGTTCTATTACAGGAAAACGTTCCCGCATTCACCAATAAGGTTTTATGGATTTTCACTGCCCAAGGAACATGCCGATGACCCATTAATACAAGTGGGACTTCCTTTCGGAGAATGAGATCTAATGTTTCCCCTGCATCCTCAATAATATTCGTCTCTCTCCCAGAACCAGGAACGGGAACAAGATGATGATGAAAACCGACAATAGTCAATTTATTTGGGGCGATACAGTCTACGATTTTTCGATATCGTCCACGTCCAAGCCGACCATCATCTTTATCCGGTTCACTGGACGCGAGACCAATCAAGGTCACATCCTTTAGAGAATGAATAAAATCCGTTTCTCCGAAAAACTCAGGAAATAGTTTAAAACCAAGATTGCGCTCATCATGATTTCCAGGAACGACAAATACTTTACTTGAAATTTCCTTAATTTTTTTCTGAGCCAACTCATATTCTGAGAGCAAACCATCTGTTGTTAGATCACCAGAAATAAACACAAAATCAGCATTAAGCGAGTTAACAAGTTTTGTCGCTTTTTCATACACTTTCTCATTAAAATCTGTTCCTTGTGTACAATGAATATCAGAGATATGTACAATTCTCATATGAACAGAAACAGAGTAGATTATTAAAAGGTTTTATCCTGCGTCCCTCCAGCAACTATTGGTAACAGGTCTTTGAAGATTTGGTAACCAAATTCCCTGCGTGGGCGTTATTGATAATGGTTAAAATCCCTTCCCCCTTGGGAATCTTTAGTATTGGTACACATTCCCGACGGGAAGCATTAGTAGGGCTCTGAACCCCTGGCATATGTGCTTCTGTGGGGCATTATTGTCAGGGGTTCAAATCCCTTCCCCTGCACTTTTTATACACAATTTTTATAATGTTTTACTATGCAATATTACAATGAAGAAAAAATGCACAATCTCAGATTGATACTAGAAAAAGAGATTTTAAACTGGCCTGGAGTTACTACCAAAAAAATGTATGGTTGTCCATGTTATAAATACAAGGAAAAATTATTTGCATTTCTGGTGACAGACGGCATTGTTCTTACAAAGGCAAGTGAACAAGATAAAATGAAACTATCAAAAGAATTTTCGATTAAACCCTTTCAAGCAGCTACAAGAATAATGAAAGGTTGGCCGCAAATACCTGTTGATGAAAAATCTGATGTAAAGAAAATAATTTCTTTCATAAAAAATAGTTATCAACAGTCAAAGATCTTAATATAAAAAAAAACATCTTCGTGTTTACCAGTAAATTCGTATTCCCTTCCCGACAGGAACATACTCTCGAGTATTGAAAAATTTATACAAATACCACCTTGAAACTCTATGACTTCGTGTAAAACGTAATTAGTCCAATTAACCCGAATATAAATAAATATTTAAAGAAATAATGAATAAGCAGTCTGGGGAAATGGTGGTTAAAAATCGTGATTTTTCAAAATGGTGGTTAGCAGTAATTTTTGTTATCATTATTTTAACTATCCTGTGTGTTCTTGTGCTGGCTGGGTTGCATTTCGCAGGAATCCCTATGCTTGCTACAGGAGACTTTTTGGCTGGGTTGATAGCCGTAGGAAATTTCGTTTTAGGCATAATTGCCACTGGTACTTTCTCAGTGGGTGTTATTTCAGTAGGCACATTCTCAGTCGGCATTATTTCTGTAGGAATTTTTTCAGTTGGGATTTTTTCTGTCGGTATCTTTTCTATTGGTCTTTTTTCTATTGGTTTCTACGCCCTTGGAATTTATGCTGTGAAAATGTTTTTGGAATGCAGGCAAGATGAAGGGAGTAAAGATACTCCATAAAATTTAGTTACTGGCAAATTCGTGTTCCATTCCCGACAGGATTCAAATCCTTCTTATTTATGTTCAGAATCAAAACCCAATTGACTACTTATTGAAGCCATGTGGATATGGGGTGCTAATGAGGTTATTGCAAAAAAGATTGCCAGCAGGAACCAAAATGTTGAATCCAAGTCATAATAATCAAGTTTCAACAATCTCCAAATGATACCTATTATTATAAGTAGGAAGGAAAGACCTTCACTGATGGTACACCAATTTCCACAGGTTATTAGTTGTTTTTTTGCTTCTTCTCTATCTTTAAATGGTTTCTCAGCCATTCTCTCACACCTCAATAATATTAACAAACAATAACTTATATAATTTCACATATGGATCTAACAAAAAAGATAATCCGGTTTAAAGTAGTTAATAGAGAACATATAAGAACACATATTAGGATTGAAAATAGGTAAAAGAAATGGATATGAGTGAGGAGAAACCTGACGGAGCGCTGAGATGGAGAAGACCTCCAGCGAGTCTAAACCCAATCAGAAGCATGTTTAAATCCTCTCAAAGCCTAACTATTCCCTACGTCACAAATGGTCAGGTGGTAGCAGACCTTTGGTGTGCCTCAAGTTACTATACATTCGCTTTGGCCAAATCCGTTGGTCCTACAGGAAAAGTCTACGCAGTTGATTTAGATGAATAGTGTATCCGAGCGATAAAAAAAAGATGAACAAAGAAGGATATCACAACATCGAAGCACACGCTTCATCTGCCTCCGACTTAGGCTTCATAATAGAC
>CABMCU010000055.1 GCA_902384685.1 uncultured archaeon
GGTGTAACCAACAAACGAGCAATACTTTAAGTCCAAAGAAAAGCAAGTTTGTAGGAACTTGGCGTAATAGTACTACTGTGAATATTGATTTATTCTCAGATGGAACATGTGAATTTCAATCAATAAACGGAACATGGGATTTAAAAAACGATAAATTAGTGCTTATATTTACTGATTATTCTATAACTTATAATTATGTATTTTCAAACAACAACCAAACTCTAACACTTACTGATATTTATGAAGGAGCTACTTTTAACGTAACAAAGCAATAAAAAATGAAATTGTAGATTAGCATAAAACATTCGTTAAAACCGTGTTAATGCTTCTGTTTCTAAGGATATGTTTTTAAAGGAGAGCATTGATACTAATAAATAAAAATGGGGGAAAATTTATGAAAAAAATAATACCAGTATTTGTCATTGGAGTTTTGGTCCTGAGTGGACTGGGGGCAGCTACATTTACTCCAACCATCTCTTTTAAATTATCGATAAGTATGAAAAATGAGTCAACATCAGTTCTTTTTTCATCACAACCGACACAAATTGAGAAAGATGGATTTGTTGAAATCGAGATGAATGGCGCGACAACACAATTACTAGAACAAAATAAACCAGTATTACCTATTTATGTAAAAACGTATCAAATACCTTTTGGATCCACGAATATCCAGGTGACATGCAGTCCTCACGATATCGATACCATGACTCTCATAAAGGAGGTTATCCCTACTCGTATCGCTCCATTATCAGAAACGATTGAACAGACAGTGTATGTGAAGGATTATTCGGTGTATGGGAGTGCTGCGTTCTATCCGGATAGCTGGTCTAGCTATGATCTTGGTGCGGGTCGTAATGAAAACGATCAGCAGGTGACGTTTGTGAAAGTGGTGTGCTATCCTGTTCGATATTCACCATTAAACAACCAGGTTGATTATGCGGGTGGTTTTGAGATAAGTGTGAAATATACTGCACCGACAACACCGCCGAAGACGTTGGATACCTCGTATGATATGGTGGTTATTGCTCCAAGTGATTTTCAATCAAGTCTTCAACCACTTATTGATGAAAAAAACACGAAAGGTGTGAAAACAACTTTTAAGAGTGTCGGGGATATTCTGAATGAATATTCTGGGTATGATCCCCCTGAACAAGTGAAATATTTCATTAAATATGCATATGACACGTGGGGCATCAAATATGTCATGTTTGTCGGCGGTTTAAAATCCCATATCTATGCGAATGATAAAGATACCAGTTCCGCTGGTTACACAGACTGGTGGGTCCCAGTCCGATATGTCAATATGCCAATGGTTGATGGAACAGTTGCTGACGAAGGGTGTATATCTGATCTGTATTATGGATGCTTATACAACGCAACCGGAGGTTTTGACACTTGGGATTCGAGTGGTGACGGCATCTATGCCAACTGGGGTAAGGCGGGTAGTAAGAGAGATTATATCGATATGTACCCGGAAGTCTATATCGCACGACTCCCATGCACCACTGTAAGCGAAGTTAACGTAGTCGTGAACAAGATCCTAACCTATGAGAGTACCGGTCCTGCTGCGAAACCCTGGTATAATACCTTTATCGGCATCGGTGGAAAAACATTTGCTAATTATTCAGGGAAACCAGATGGTGAATACTGCTGTGATCTCGCTTATAATTATATGAAGAACGTGATCCCTGATCTGAAACAAATAAAGTGTTACTCTACAAATAGAGATACTGGTGGTCTCACTCCAACACCAAAGGATATCACGAAATCCATTACACAAGGAGCTGGTTTTGTTGATTTCGAAGGGCACGGGAGTGCATACGCATGGAATACGATCTGGTTCGATGGTTCCTATCCTGTAGACTGGTGCGGTGGCGTGAACGTTTACTACTTTCCGTTGATCAACAACCAAGATAAACTCCCTGTCGTTGTTGTTGGTGGGTGTCATAATGGGATTTATAACATCACATTCCTTGGGACTTTACTGGATAAATCTGAAGGTAATGGCCGGTACTTTTGTGCTGTTCCGTCACCGATGTGTTTCAGCTGGGGTCTTGTGGTGAAATCACACGGTGGCGCGATTGCCTCTACAGGAGATACAGGATTCGGACAAAGTGATGTTAACAACCCGAATACGTTAAGCGCAGGACTTGAAGTGAACTTCTTCTGGGAGATCGGTAATAACAGCGTCACAAACCTTGCAAATGCTCACAGCCAAGCCATTACAAAATATATTAATGAACACACCATACACCAATCCGACGCGTTCTGTATTACTAACTGGCAGCTCTTTGGTGACCCGAGTTTAAAGCTCGGTGGATATTCCTCATAATCGAGGAATCTCACTTTCTTTCTTTTTTATCATTTGATTCGCACAAAAACATGAATCAAAACTTATCAATGCATCTTCGATACAAGTTACTAAAGCCATTTTTTTCTAAAGAATAAAGTGATGGGAAGTCTACTCTGGAACGAAAGGTAGTCGAAAAGAAGAGGGCAGAAAGAGCTTACGGTCTACATAAAACCTTAATTAAAACTGTGTTAATACTTAACCGACGATCTTATAATTGTGGATAAAAAAATATTTTAACTACATTTTTCTATCTATCTTTATGAACATGAATAAAGGAGGAAGATCATATGAGTAAAGATATACCTTCAGGAAAGAAATCTAAACCTTTAACAAAAAAGGAAAGAAAGGAACGGAAGAAAAAGAGAAAAGAAAAACATATTTCCTATGAATGAATGTGTAAACTGTCCTCATCAACCAAAACTCAATAATCCATGTTTTCAACACATCTTAATTCAACAGAACCCTCAATGAAATATGCAGGGCATGTCAACTATAAAAACCGTATCAATACTTTTCTGTTTCTAAAGATTTATCTTTAAAGAAATAAACGATATATGCATTATTATTTAGGTGAAATTGTATAATGGGTAAAAAAGTTGCTGCAGCAGTTGTGGTAATCATTACATTTATTATAACCTTGGACATGGGTTGTGTTGAAACTCCACAAAGAAGGTTTGGAAATATGAAATTGTTTAGTTCAGCATTTGAAGATAATAGAATGATTCCCTCCGAATATACTTGTGATGGACTTGACGTATCACCACCTTTATCTTTTAGAAACATCCCAGAAAACACAAAAAGTCTCGCATTGATCATGGATGATCCTGATGCGCCAATGGGTACATGGGTTCATTGGTTAGTTTGGAATATATCAGCAAATAAAACAAGTTTTTCTAAAGGGGAGAATATTACTTATCCGCAAGGGAAAAATGATTTTGGAGATTTTGATTATGGTGGACCTTGCCCTCCATCAGGGACCCATCGGTACTTTTTCAAACTTTATGCTCTCGATATAATACTTAAACTAAATAAGGGATCTACAAAAAAGCAATTAGAATTAGCTATGTCTGGACATATCATAGAAGAAGCACAATTAATTGGGACATACGAAAGATAAACAAAAACCAGATTTTTTTCTTTTTAATCGCATGAAACCTGAGTTTCTAATAATATCTTTAAAGAAACAATCTCCGAGTTATAATAACCTTGAAATGAAATCAGGCCTATAATTTTTTGTTTTCATTATTTATTTTTTCTTCAAAGGAAATAAATAAATATATGGTGTGCTTTTAAATAGTATTAAGGGAAATAATTTATGAAAAAAATTTTTCCAATATTAATATTGGGAATGATTATCCTTTGTGGACTAGTATCAAACTTTTACCGTTTAGATATAACAGAAACTAATGTTCACGCCTCGATGGTAACGCCAACAAATTTTACCATCATCGCATTACCTGACACACAATACTACGCAGAATCCTACCCAACGATCTTTATAAATCAGACTCAATGGATAGTGAATCATAAAGACGCGTTAAATATCGTCTATGTCACTGGTGAAGGAGATATCACCGACATCGGGATACAAGACATTCAATGGCAACACGCTGATGCAGCATACACCCTTCTTGAGGACCTTACTACCACTCATCTTCCATATGGTATCCCTTACACGATTCCTCCAGGGAACCACGATCAACCAACCACACTCTTTAATCAATATTTCGGCGTCTCACGATTCACAGGCAGAAGCTACTACGGCGGCCATTATTCAACTACGAACAACAACCATTACGTCCTCTTCAATGCCAGCGGCATATCATTCATCGCCATTGCCTTAGATTACAACCCCAGTACAGCAGCATTGAACTGGGCAGATGGTGTATTACAGACGTATAACAACCGAAAAGCGATTGTTATAGAGCATTGCATCTTAAATGTTGATGCAAGCTGGGACGGGAACGGACAAATGATTTACGATACGCTAAAGCATAATCCGAACCTATTCCTCATGTTATGTGGTCATAATCACGGAGAAAACAGACGAACCGAGACTTATAATGGTCATACCATAAATATATTACTTGCCGATTACCAAAACTATCGCAAAGGTGGCAATGGATACCTCAGGATCATGACGTTCTACCCTGCAACAGAACAGATCAAGGTAAAAACCTACTCACCATACCTTGACCAGTATCAAACCGATGCGAATAGCCAATTCAATCTAAACTACAATACGACTCCGTCGCCGCTTACAATTGAATCAATTACAGATGGACTTGGTATCAAAGCAGTAATTAAAAACACTGGGACTGTTGATGTAAAGAATGTCTCATGGAAGATACAACTGGACGGTGGTATCATCCTCGTAGGAAAATCTAAAACCGGTACGGTTGATATCGCAGCGGGTGACACTATAACCATAGAGGACTTTGTCTTCGGTTTCGGTAAAACAACTATTACAGTCACCGTCGGAGACGTAGAACAAACAGCAGCAGCAATTGTACTCCTAACATTAGTCCTCAATGTTGCATAAAACTCCCTTTCGTTTCGTTTCATATATATCATTGATTTACGCAAAACTCTTGTTTCTAAGGATATATTTTTTAAGGGTAAAAATGACCTTAAGATTAGAAAGACTCTCAATCAGTATATGGTATAATACTCGAGATCCATTTCTTTTAGGAAAAAAATTTTTCTAATAATTTTAATAAATTAGATAACAATTGTCAAATAACTTTTATATAGTCCTAAGTATATAAAAAGGAGTAGGTGTTGTGGAATGATAAAAAATATATTGATACTAGCCATCTTAGGAGCACTCATTGGATCAAGTGCATTTAGTGGCTGTCTTCAATCAGTAACAGGACAATCAGTCCTGAAATTAACCGACACTTCAGGTGATTTAAGTAATACAAAAACCAGCTCTAATTATGGTGAAAAAGGATTTATTTTCGGTAGAATTTCGAAACTTACTTATTTCTGGGGTCTGATCGCGTTTGAGGCGGTAAAAATTCATGTCATAACGTTTAATCCGTTCAATTTTAACACCTATTTATATGATACAACAGTTTCCATTCTCAATGGTTATAAAGGTTTTATAAGTAATCATAGTATATTTTTATGTGGTGAATTTTCTACAATTCCCCCAGAATCAGATATTATTGACTGGGTAGTTAACGAAAGAGATCCAGAAAATTTAACATTGCAATGGGTTGTGGCTGATACTCCATTGATCCAAAGCGGTGGTATTTCATGGACTTTATTAGATGTAAACAATACGAATGTTACTGGAACAACCGTTACTATTCATAAATGTGATGAATTATGTATTACAGCCGGAGATACTTATAATGTTCAAGTTGAAAAACATGGTACATACACCTTCTGTTTAACCTATGAAGCAACAGGTCTTCTTTTATTCAAAAGTAAACCGGAGTTGTATTAATAGCGAAACAAAATTTTTTACGACAGGTTATATTCCAATAAAATAAAGGTAAAAACCGTGTTAATGCTTCTATTCTAAAGGTTATGTTTTTAAAGTAGACAAGAATATTCAACCTGAGGAAAAAATGCGTATACGATTAGATGTGTGTATAGGTTGTATAATCGCTGGTACAGTTATTACAGTGTTAGGATTGGCCGCTGCTTATGGAGGCCTCCCAGAAGCAACATGGGAGATTATGGGTAGTAAGATAGCACCACTTATATGGGGCTGGCCTTTCGCTATCTTTGGTATAATATTACTACTTATCGGATTATTTATTACCTACTACAGCGTTAAGAAATAGTAAGGAAATTTATAACTAGCTTTAATACACTAGTTATTTTACAGTGTTCCTCTGAGACGATAGTTTTATATATCAGTATCAGACAAGCATTAACATGGTATAAATTCACGTCGACGTGACGTTAACAATGGAAAATAGGATTGAATTTAGGTTTTTTCTTATAATATATAAATTTATCATTAGATTTAAGTCAATAATTGACACGGTTTTAATAAATGTTTTTTTGATTCAAAATAATCAGAGAAGATTTTAAACTATTTTTTGCTGATCAACGCATAAAAGATAAAGGGTTAAAAAGAAAAAAGAAAATAATACAATCATAATCGAACTATGTATCATTGATTCAATTAATGATAGAAGATCATAAATATATTGTGAATCCGTATACCAAGTAAATCCTGAACAGCTATACGATATACAAAATAAGCTTGGAACTACTAATGTTACTGTTCTCCCCAAACGTTCGAAAAAAAACATTGTATTACTATTAATACTTTCATGTAATATATCAAACCAACTTAAAATAAATAATAATAAAGGTAATCCGATTATGAATTTTATGAAATTAAAAAATGGAAAATCTCCTTTTATAAGGAAATTTACAAATTCAACATTTGATTCATTATAAACAAAAATCTTAGTCTCATTTAAAAAATAATTGTATGATAAAGTTAAATCTATAATTGCACAAAATAATAATATCGAATAAATGATTAACGATATTTTTATCGTTCTTTTTTCCGTCTGTCTACTTCCAATAGTATATTACTATCTCTATCTATAAAAAACTAATCTTTAATATTACTTTTATTGACATTGATAATAAAAAACGTAGACGAATTCCAGTGTTCAGGCGTGCTGATCCTCAATTATATGAATAATCGGTTTCTACGCATAAATGAGTATCTTTAAATAGCATTCTTTTATTATCGAGTCACATCTAGAAACTATGGACTCTAACAGTTTTTTTTACCTCTAAAGGTAATGTGATCTTTTCGTCTGGATTATCGGTCTCATTCAACTTTCAATTGTAAAAAATCTCCATCAATAATCAACAATTTTACACCATTTACTGTTGTTGAACGATGTGAACTTAATTCATCAGAAACAACATAGGTCATCCCTTTCTTAACAAAAAACTTCTCACCATCTTTAAGTTCGCTAACAAATTCTCCATCTAGACAATGAACGATATGCCCTTTCTTGCACCAATGATCAGCAAGATAACCAGCAGAATATTCAAATATCCTAATGCGCAACCCAGAGAACTGTAATGTTTGCCATAAAGCAAATCCGTTCTCTCCCGCATGTTTTGTTTTTGGAATCGACGTCCAGTCAATTACCTGAAAAGGAATGTCCGTTTTATTCATTTCATTATCCTCTTTTACTCTCAACTATAAATCTGATTTATAGTATAAATAATATTAATAAACATCTCAAAAAAATCTACTCAATTAAGCTTCTACTATAACCTGCTCGGTATAAGAAAATAATAAACAAATGCAATAGATACATCAAAGGCGATAATCCCTGTGTACATATTTCTATTTCTTATCTACGTTCGCTTGTTTAATAGAGAGTTATGTACCCGTGGGTGTCAAATTCTGACAGGAACATATTAAAAAAAATAACCGAGTAATTGTAAAACTAGGCTGTTGAAAAATTAAATGAGCCCTCCCCGCCTTTCATTTAAAGCGGGATGCAATAAATGAAAAAGGAAAGGAGGGCCAGTCTCAGAAAGATAATCGCAAATATTAATCTTTCACAAATAGAAA
>CABMCU010000056.1 GCA_902384685.1 uncultured archaeon
AGAGGCACATTCATTCTTTTTAAGACTATCATCCCATCCTGAATGAATTTGGTGAGATACATCCCTTATCTCACCTCCTACGAGTGGGATGATAGTCAATTATAAAAAAGGATTTCTACATCCCCTATTTATAGAAAAATTATTAAGTTTGAATGTTTAATGTATAGTAATGGGGGAACTGGAAAAATGAAAATAAAAACGGCGTCTATTTTTGTTTGTATGTTGTTTATTTTGAGTACAACCGCTCTTGCATTAACACCTTTCAGCAGAAATGAACAACAAACGAAGAATGAGCTTGTTTATACAACACCAGTGCCGTTGCCGACATTTAAAGGTTGGATGAAAACCTTTGGGGGAACCGGGGATGATTATGGTTATACAGTTCAGCAAACTACTGATGGAGGATATATCATAGTAGGAGAAACCGATTCATTTGGCGTAGGTAATGTTGATATCTGGGTGATTAAAACTGATGGAGATGGAAACAAAGTATGGGATAAAACCTTAGGCGGAGTCAATTCAGATTATGACCCGAACATTAAGCAAACAAATGATAACGGATTTATTATCACAGCGAAAACATATTCTTTTGGTGCAGGGGAAAATGATATATGGGTGATTAAATTAGATGAGAATGGTACTGAACAATGGAATAAAACCTATGGCAAATATTTTGTGGATTATAATGGAGAATGTCAGCAGACAACTGATGGGGGTTATATCATTGTTGGAACTACGAGTAGAAATGAACCGCTTATCTTTGATTTATGGTTAATTAAAATTGATGGCCAGGGGAATCAACAATGGAATAGAACTTTTAAAACCGCATCGGATTCATTTGATTTTGGCCTTTCTGTACAACAGATGAGTGATGGCGGGTATATTATTGGAGGGAGTTATATTTCATATGGAACCAATACAAGCTATGATATATGGTTGATAAAAACCGATGCCCAAGGAAACGAGCAGTGGAACAGAACCTATAGAGATAATAGTTCTTGGAAAGGAACACGTTCAATTGAACCCACCTCAGATGGTGGATACATTGTTTTGGCAAACAGAGGATATTATGAATCTAAACAGGTTGATTTCTTCCTGATGAAAATAAATCAATACGGTGATGAACAATGGAATAGAACATATGGTGGACTATTAGATGATTATTGTTCTGAAGCATATCAAACCAGTGACGGAGGATACATCATTATAGGCTACACAATGTCTTATGGTGCTGGTGAGGCAGACGTATGGATGATTAAAACAGACACAGATGGTAATGAACAATGGAATAGAACCTATGGTGGAAAATATAATGATGCAGGACATTCTATTGATCTTACCAGTGATGGGGGATATATCATCACTGGTATCAAAGGATCATATGTCAAAGACAATCCTACTTGTGATGTATGGTTGATTAAAACCGATAGCCAAGGCAAAGCACAAACAACATCGTTCAGTAATTTGTGGTTTGAACGGTTCTTCCAGCGATTCCCGAATG
The DNA here is from genome assembly GCA_902384685.1 of uncultured archaeon. Lineage (GTDB taxonomy): Archaea > Thermoplasmatota > E2 > DHVEG-1 > DHVEG-1 > SM1-50. The sequence goes on from CABMCU010000056.1 coordinate 1,502, forward strand.
CGTTTCCAGTCCTACGACATCTAGTGGGGTACTAAGAATCCCCTATCTATTTTTGTTTTTAATGAAGAAAACACGTTTTTTGAGATTAAGGGCTAGCATGGTGTTTCTTTCGTCGCGCAGCTGCCCGGTATATCGCATAGACAATGACCGCAGCGAGAACAGCGACAACAGTAACCATATAGTCATCCGATCGGATAAGAGAGATTTGCCAGCCTTCCCAGCTAAACGGGAACAACAGTTTCATGCCCCCGCCCGGTACATGGACGAGGAAGAAGTCGAGGATGAAATGCGTGCTGACACCGATGATGAGAGGGATGAACGCTTTTCGGATATCTTGGAAGGAGACCGCGATAATGCCAGCAACAAGGAGTGCGCCGATGGGCGTGTGGAGGGGGGCGAAGAACTGGGAGGATTCCCCCTGTAGCCAGGTGAACAGCAGATCGATTTTCACGAGATCTGGGATGAGGGAGCCGATGACGACGAGGGCGACATCTTGTTTGATTGTTTTTCCGGTAATCCAACCTATTAAGGAGTGGGTGAACCAATCAGGCATGGTTCTTCCTCCGTTCGAAACGACATATTTTCGGGTTGAACCGATAGGTTCTGAAAAACAGATATAGTGCGAAGGGGATCGCTGGGAGGGAGCGAAGATAGATCAGATCGTTTTTCCATTTCTCTGTGATGAGGAGTTTTTCGGCAGTCATATTGTTTCTACTAGTAAACAGTCCGTATACCTCCACGATATCCCCTTGGTGTATCGTACTTACATTTTCTGTGGTGCTCACCAGAATAAGGGCTTCAGGTGACGGATAGACTTGAACAAGGAGGGTGTTGTTTGTTTTATCTACGTTTTTTACTTCTCCAGATATTACGACCTTTGTTCTACTGAATTGCTCAAAATGATCAATGATGTACCAGGCGCCAGGGTCATAGTTGTTATGATCCAAGCTGTAGTATAGCATGAGGGTGAAAAGCATAAGGATGAGGATGAACCCTATGATACTTCTCTTGTGTTTCATTAGGTTGTCGTTCTGGTGAATGGGGTGGATGTTTTAATATTCATCTAGTGGAGGTGATGCTGGTTCGGGTGGTGAGTGTAATTGAAGCGATGAATGCCAAATGAATCATGCTCGACCGTAACCCCTCTTTTTTTTATCTCTGGAAACGATGAGCACAACTATCTAAGTGAAGTGGTAGACGTATAAGTTTTTAAAGTAAGAGACACTTATTAGAATAAAGACAAAGGGGGAAATGAGCTGTGAGTATATTATCGACCATAGGAAATACTCCGCTTGCAGAATTTACCAAGCTGAATGGTGATTCAAACGTCAGGATTTTTGGTAAACTTGAAGGTACAAATCCTGGTGGATCTATTAAAGACAGAGCCGCGTATTATATGATTAAAAAAGCAGAAGAATCAGGAGAATTGACACATGATAAAGTAATCCTTGAGGCGACCTCTGGCAATACAGGGATTGCGCTGGCGATGATCGGAGCAGCAAAAGGATACAAGGTGAAGTTAATCATGCCAGAGTGTATCAGCATTGAACGACGGCGTATTTTAGAAGCCTTTGGTGCGAGGTGCATACTTACACCAGGATGCGACAATACCGATGGCGCCATTCGGAAGGCACACGAATTGCTCCAGCAGGAACCCCATACGTATTATATGCCCAATCAATTTGAAAATGAAAATAATGTGTTGGCACATTATGAAACCACAGGACCTGAGATCCTTTCGCAGACACAGAGGGAGATAGATATTTTTGTTGCTGGCATGGGAACAACGGGAACGTTGATGGGCGTAGGCAAGTATCTCAAAGAACAAAAACCTGGTGTGAAAATCGTTGGTGTTGAACCCACCAAAGGTCATGCGATCCAAGGGCTGAAAAATATGGAAGAAGCTATTGTCCCACGGATCTATCACCCGGAGTTGTTAGATGAGAAGATCACCGTTACGGATGATGAGGCGTTTGAAATGGCGCGATTCCTTGCCACAAAAGAGGGGATCTTTGTTGGGATGTCCAGCGGAGCAGCAGTTGCAGGAGCGCTCAAGGTAGCGAAGAAGATATCTCATGGTAATATTGTAGTGATTCTCCCTGACCGCGGAGACCGCTATTTAAGTACCACGTTATTCAGATCAATATGCGCAAAATGTCCTCCATAATGTTCATGAAATTTTTTGTTTCTCTTTCACTTTCTGGAACATAACCTTGTTTTTTTAAACGGTAATTCATACAAAAACAGGAGTCTTAAAACCGCGTCAATGCTTCGGTTTCTAAAGATATGCTTTTATAGCAGAACAGAACTATATAATTATCAGAAGGGGGAAAGTAATGAAAAAGAAATGTTTGGCGATTGGAATCATTCTCTTATTCGTTGGAGCCAGCGTTATTCCATCCTTTGCACGAAGTATTAGTGAAAAATCACCTCCAATACTCAGTCAGGGTGGAGATCATGCCCTAATCCATATCAAGAGCAATGATGAGTTTACATCAGAGAATGGGGTAACTGGTGGAAATGGGACAGCAAGCAACCCCTATCTTATCGAGAATTGGGTGCTTACCTCGAACGGTTCAGGACAAGCAATCTTAATCTTGGATACCACTGCGTATTTTATTATTCGGAATTGTACAATCCGAGGATTTGAAGATGGAATATTATTCCTAAGGGTGGCAAATGGAGCGATAGAAAAAACAACCATAGAAACAACCACAGCTTGGGATGAGACTGGAATTATCATAGAAAATTCACATGCCATCATCATTACAGATAATATAATAAATGCTGATATAACGAATCTAGGTTTAGAATCAGTATATAATATATCTATATACGGCAATATATTTACTGGATGGTTAGTCATTGGAAGTGGTAAGAATTTTATTTTTTCATACAACATGATACATGATGGTAGTCTCCATGTTTGGGATAATTGCATTCTCATTAGTAATAATATAATGACATTTATAGATATCAAAAAAGTTTTGTATTCCCATGTTACACTTCGTCATAATTATTGGGGGAAACCTCTAGTATTCCCAAAAGTTATTTATGGCGGAATTTATAAACCAGGTGCGTATTACGATTGGCCTTGGCTTTTTATTGATTGGACTCCTGCACAAGAACCCTATGATATCCCTAAATTCGTATAAAAATGAGTCTTAAAACCGGGTCAATGCTTCTGTTCCAAAGATATTCTTTTATAGAAGAACAGTGCTATATAATTGTACGAAGGGGGAAAAGTAATGGATAAAAATCCATTGATTAGGAAGATGTTACTTCCTGTCCTATTTATTAGGGAAGAATAAAAACATGAAGAAGAAAATAATTGGTATTTTGATTTGTATTCTATTGATAGCTACTCTTTTTCCCGAAGTCGGTTCTTTGAACGATAGAACAAAAACCTCAATTTTAGCGATTAGTCCTCACGGTGAAATAGCACCTCTATCAACTGCTAGTACTTTTCCAATAGCTGTTATAGCTATTTCAGTGGATGGATATGATATTGACGACGATAGTAGTCTTAAAACTGGAACACATTACCTTGACGTATCAATATGCAAAACCCAATGGGATCCTACAGGTACTACAGGAGATAACAAAACAGCGACCGTAATAAGCTCCATTGAAGTCTATCAAATGATAGATTCTTTGTGGGTTTCCGTTATGAGTAATCAATCACCGGAACTTACAATAGTGGATGAATGTACAAACTACGTATTTGATAAATATTGGACCGTAGAAGATGCAGGTTATTATAGGATTTGTGCCTGGATAGATGTTCTTGATGCAAACCACTCGTCAGCAACAAATTCTAGTAGCCCATACTGTGTCACTTTTGAAGTCACTAAGTCCGGAAAAATGTTTAGTGTCGCTTATGGTGTTATAATTGCAAAAGGGATTATATATTATGTAGCTGAATATTATGGTCTTTATGAATTTTATTGTGCACCTGTTGAAAAACTTACCTTCATTGGAATCGGTGGTTATAACTTTGAACACCATTATTATATGAAAACCTTTACTAACGTTACTGAAATAATAGGACATACAATAAGAAAATTACCTGTATCAGTAGACTATCAAAATTTTATTACCATTCATAATGAAATCACTAATATATGTAATTTTTATACCCCCTAAAGATAGAAAAGAATAGATGAATACTATCAACCAGAATCGTTCGGAATTAACTATTTATTTGATTCGCACAAAAAACATTGAGTCCTTAAAACCGTGTCAATGCTTCTGTTTCTAAAGATATGTTTTTAAAGAAGATGGATAAAAAATAAATAATTGATATGTATTAGCATTACATGGGGAAAGAAAATATGAAAAAAATATTCGCTCTTATCATTGGAGCATTTCTTTTAGCTTTAGCTTTTTCTACTCAATCATCATCAATGCTTCCTGATTTCAAGACTTCAAACGCTACGATTATTACAGATCACAATCAAACGAGATGGGCGGTGTTCATAGGTTATAGTGGCGGTTTTACGTATTGGCATCACAGAATTCTTCAAAACAACGACGTTCAGACATTAAAACGACTATTGCTGACGCATGGATGGGACGAGGATCATATCCGTTGTTTCCTTGAGAAAGACGCGACAAAGGATGCGATATTGAATACCTCATTTGCGTGGTTGCAAGGAGCGGGTGAAAACGACCTTATTGTATATTTTGTTTTTATGCATGGCTATTACCTTCCTGTTGATTTGCCTCCAATCGATGAACCCGATGGGAAAGATGAACGGATATTTCCCTACGACCCACACTACGCGACATGGAATTGGAGTGTCTATATTGTCGACGATGAGTACGCAGCGCGGTTTAATACGCTGAAATCACACAACATCGTCATTATTTTTGATACGTGTCATTCCGGGGGTATGATTGATGGAAGCAGCGATTTCGGAGGCTCCGGTCGGGTGGTATTAACCTCATGTGGTGTCGATGAGGCAGCTTGCATGTTTTTGCCGCGGCTGCATTGGTTGTTTCCGTATTACCTCATCCAGGGGTTACGCGGTGGTGCTGATCTGAACCATGATGGATTCGTGTCTGCTGAAGAAGCGCTGAATTATACCGAAAGACCGGTTGCTTTTCATTCAACGATTAATAACCTCATATTCAATCATCGACTAACAGCTCAACATCCACAGCTGAGCGATGGATGGCCCTCTGTGGAAAATAATACAGAAGAACTAAAACTAATAGAATTATAAATAAAAATTAGTGTATCACGAAAAGAATAAACTTCTATTTTGATTCGTACAAAAACCATGTGTTAAAACCGTGTTAATTGCTTCTGTTTTTTGATTTTTATCTTCTCCAAACATTTATATTGCACAACAGGATATTAAATTCCATATAACCCATTTTTAAAGGGGAGGACAAGGAAAAATGAGAAGGAAAATCATAGGAATTTTTGTCGTGGGAATATTACTTCTTACTGGATTCGCCAGTGTCCCTAGTCAAGCAGGACCTGCGTTACAACCGTTGACATCACCAGATCCCCAGATTATTGACATGATTCAGCAGGTGAACGAATCACTTTTGTATTATTATAACACTCATCTCACTGCATTTGGACCGCGCTATACAGGAACTGAAAATTGTACCAAAGCCTCGCAGTACATCTATGATGAGTTTCAGGCGATGGGACTTTCTGTTAAGTTTCACAACTGGACCTTTGATAAATTTACCGATCGAAACGTGGTGGCAACATTACCAGGGACTGACACGTCAAGTAATGCGATATTTATCATCTGTGCCCATTATGATACCGTCGAAATATCACCTGGTGCAATTGATGATGGATCAGGGGTCTCAGCGGTCCTTGCGACTGCAAAGATATTGAGTCAGCATTCATTTAATTACACCATTCGTTTCATTGCATTTTCTGGGGAAGAAGTGGGATTGTATGGGAGTTATTTGTATGCACGTGATGTATCTCGACGAGGTGACAATATCGTTGGAGTAATCAATTTAGATGAGATTGGATATTCCAATACGATGGAAGGTGGAAGGACCTTCTGTTTTTTATGTCCCAGCCGATCAAAATGGATTGGAGATTTTGCATTAACAGTGAGTACTTTATATATAAAACAGACGAACATGACTGTTGAATTATATCAAAACCTTATCCTTTCTGATCATCAATCATTCGTTGAGTACGGATTTGATGCAATCTTCGGTCAACAATATGATTCTGATGAATACTATTATGAACACATCTCGCATTCACGGAACGATACTTCTGATCGAATCAATTGGACCTACATTACCAATGTAACAAAGCTCGTACTTGCTGTTGTTTCGGAATTAGCAAGCACTCCACTCGAACTTCAAGTGATTATCACAACGCCTTACCAAGGGTACTCCTATTTTTTCAACCATCCACTTCTCCCGCTTGATTTTTGGAAAAGTAGTTTTTCTAGCCTTCGAGGAACAACCTTTATCGTTGGTAGAACGGAGTTGAATGTCGATGTAATCCCATATGATGATGTCGAAACTGTTTTATTTTGTATCGACGGAAATATTAATGGTGGCGTATGGGAAGTTGCACAACCGCATTACAATTGGTCAATCCATACTATGTTTAATACTCCTCTTGTTGGAAAACACACTGTTGAAGTCTATGTATACACAACATCAGGAAAAGTTGCATTTGATGAAATAAATACCATTATTTACACGATCTAAACAACAATATTGAGTCTTAAAATCGTGTCAATGCTTCTGATTTCTAAGGATATGTTTTTAAAAAATAATGGAGAGGGGAGCCGGGGAGGACAAAGGCTAATGAACCTCGTCTGAGGAATAAAAATAAAAGTCTACCTCACTTAATTTTGACTCCCCCATTTACTATTCTGTTGTTTGTCGTATAAATATATTTTGATTAGCTCGAGAAAGAAAAATACAAGAAGTGAAATGGAGAAAGTATTAGAACGGAGCAGTTCTCCTTGTCTCGACGGCGGTTAAATCATCTATCTTGACCTGACGTTTTTTTAGATAAAAATTGATCTGGAATATCGCATGGTATAACAACAACGGTAAGAATAAGAGAGATAAGAGGAGGATAAAAATTTGTGGAGATATTTTTTTACGGATTGTGCGTATACTTATAAATCATCATCCTCCCATACCATTATAAGATACACATCTTCATCAGTAATATAACCGCCCATAATATTATTCCTCCACTCATTTAATGGGTATAGAAACGAAACACTTGAAAGTATATTAACATATTGGAACTATAATTGTAATATAATACAAACATTAAGATGAAAGTTTTTTCAAAAAAATGTGTTTTTCTTCAGATTGATTTGATATTATGTTTTATAGAAGTTATTTTGTATATTATCGAATAAATGTACATGAGTATGAAAATGAGAGATAGGACAAGCTTACTTTTCAATAAAGATTTTCTATCGATTTTGGCGTCTGTATTCATAAATCCCCCATACTTCCATACCAGTAAGTGTATATTAATCTTTAGATGAAAGGAAAATGAAGGATCGTTAGGAATCAACTCTTTTTTACCTATACAATATGGATGTGGTAGACATACTTTTTGACATTACATTTTTTTGATATTATTACAGAATAAATTTTTATAGAATCATCTCCAAATATTAGATTGGAGCGGACTTGAAGGATGTGGAGGTAAAGATTATGGAAACATGTCCAAACTGTCGAGGGCAATTTTTATCAAAAAATGGATTACTACTAGTAAATTATGAAGGACAAAATCAACGCGTATGTCCTCCTTGTTATGAATATTTGAATTACAAACAGATGCAATTAGAAAAAAAACAAGAAAAAATGATAGATGCGATGGTAAAGCACCTTATTGAACTATACAACGAAAAATAAGAAAAAAAAAAGAGAATAATATTTTTTCCCTTTTTTTAAGGATATGTTTTTAAAGAAGGAAACCTAAACAAACACATGATTATTTAGTCAAAATTATCTCTTTATCATATTCCATAATTCTTTTTTCCAGAAAACATAGAGATAGACAAGAAAAGATAGACCAGCGAATAAAAATCCAACTTCAATTGGGAAACCACCGTATACCGATACTAAAACGCATACTAATAACGGGATTATTAAAAATAATAAGAACAAGAAAGAAGCAGTTACATATCTTATAATTAATCTTTCAGTTGGGGCAGATTCAGCGATATCTTCATATACGGGTAAATTCTCCGATTTCTTTACTTTTTCAAGACCTTTTAGGAATTTCTGATAATAGTTTTCAGTTTCAAATTCTAAAGGAATCCCTTGCCAATCACAATCCCTGCATACGTTTGTACTCCAATCAATACCTGGAGTTATCCCATCCCTCATATCTGCAATATCTAAATTTTTACTACCGCATCGTGGACATGCTGTTATTTTCATCTCGTAACTCAAGAATAAATATGCTTGCAGATATTAACCTTTTGGGAGGTTATCTGTAATAGAAACCCTATGGTAATTTATTCAAAAGACTTGAAAATAAGGACCGTAGACGCATAAAGACCGGTCCGATAAGATCATAAGTTTAAGACCCCTTCGGGGTCCTATCTCCTTATTCTTTAAGATATTAACTTTTTCTATCCTCGCTAAAGTTTTAAAGAAAAAAATATTATAGAACGGTGGAGTGGAGGCAAGTTATATGAAAAAACAACTCGTAATCATAGGGAATCGTTGCCCTGCTTGTTTGTGTTGGGTTAAGTGGATGCTCAACAGTAAACGATACAAGCAGACAAGGAATCCCTACTCTTGAGCCTGATTTTACAGTACATGAACTAACCTTAATGGATAATTGTGCGTCAACATACCCCGGTAATGGTACGGTCTGGGTGAATTATACGGTTACGAATTATGGTGGCAGAGGTAGGGTCGTTGTTTGGGCTCAAGTATACCAAGGTGTAGAAAATTATCAATACTATGGAAATGGAACTATTTATAATGAAAGCCAATGGAAACAGTACGAATTAAACAATGATGAATCGGCATATGTATCATTTATTTTTACAGATATTAACTGCGCAACCGGTACAGGGTGTTATGGAAGTAAGTATTGGATTGATTTAAATATTCATTAAAAACCGTGTCAATGTTTCTGTTATAATAAGTATATTGATAGAAAAATTTAAGAAGATGAGCCGTATTTTTTAGAAGCGGGGGAAGAAGCATGGAAAAAATACTTCCAATAGTGATAACAGGAATTTTAATCCTAAGCGGCTTAGGGGTAGCTGCGTTTACCACGAATGTCTCTTTTAAATCAATGATGAGTATAAAACATGAGTCAACATCGGTTCTCTTTTCGTCACAACCAATTCAACTTGAGAAAGATGGCTTTATTGCACTCGAGATGGATGGTGCAACGACACAGTTATTGGAACCAAATAGACCGGTTTTACCTATTTATGTGAAGACGTATGAGATTCCTTTTGGATCGGCGAATATCCAGATAACCTGCACTCCTCGTGATATTGGCATGACAAGTCTTACGAAAGAGGTGATCCCTGCTCGTATCGCTCCGTTATCACAAATGAGCGAGAACATGGCGTATGTGAAGGATTCTTCGGTGTATGGGAGTGCTGCGTTCTATCCGGATAGCTGGTCTAGCTATGATCTTGGCGCGGGTCGTAATGAAAACGATCAAGAAGTAACGTTTGTGAAAGTGGTGTGCTATCCTGTTCGATATTCGCCGTTAAACAATGTGGTTGATTATGCGGGTGGTTTTGAGATCAGTCTGATGTATGATGCGCCGACAACACAGCCGAAGACGCTGGGTGACTCCTATGACATGGTCGTTATCGCTCCACAAGCTTTCCAAACCACACTGCAACCTCTCATCGACCATAAAAATGCAAAAGGAGTAAAAACACTGTTTAAAAGTACCGAGGATATCATCAATCAGTATACAGGGGCAGATCCACCTGAGCAGGTGAAACTGTTCATTAAAGATGCGTACGACATGTGGGGGATTCGGTATGTGTTATTGGTCGGCGGATTAAAGGGATATATCAATATGCATGATAAGGATACATCGTCTGCTGGGTACTCAGCATGGTGGGTGCCGGTCCGATACGCAAATATCATTTTTTCAGATGAAAACATGTCTCTCCCCAGTGTCATAGCTGATCAATACTATGGTTGTTTATATAATGCGACTGGTGGGTTCGACAGCTGGGACTCGAATCATGATGGAATCTATGCAGCAATGGGCCTCCCAGGAGTGGCCAATGATACCTTTGATCTGTACTCTGAGGTCGCTATTGGTCGGTTACCTGTCACGACTATAAGAGAGTTGGCTATTGTCGTCAATAAAATTATCGCGTATGAGCAGAGCAGCCCTGAGGATAAGCCATGGTACCACACCTTCATTAGTGTTGCAGGGAAAGCGTTTCGAGATTTTGAGGGGAAGCCTGACGGGGAGTATCTGGCTGATCTAGCATATGATGAGACAACACATGCGATTCCTGATTTACAGCATGTTCAGGTGTATGCATCGAATCGAGGGACAGGTGGATTGGTCCCAGTTCCACGGGATATCGTCAAGGCGATCTCTGCCGGTGCTGGCTTTGTGGATTTCGTAGGGCATGGGAGTTCTATTAGCTGGGATTGCATCTGGGCTGATAAAAATGGGAGTCGTCTCAGGGATTGGACTCGTGGATTCGGGATTCATCAGTTCCCCCAGTTATCCAATGGTGAAGCACTCCCAATCGTGGTTTCATTAGGCTGCTGGAATAGCTTATTTAATATTTCGATATTCAATGATTATTCTCATTGGAGTATCCTTGCTCACTTTTGCTTTTGCTGGGGCCTCATCTTGCAGGCGCAGGGAGGCGCGATCGCCAGTCTCGGTGATACCTGTGCGGGTCTAGGAACTGATGTGGGGAGTCCCGTAGGATTGTCTACAGAGCTTGATTATAACTTCTATTATGAGATTGGGAAGGGATCGCCCACTCTCGGGCAAACCTATAGTGGTGCTGTCCAGAAGTACCTCGCTGAAGAACATATCGGTCTTTGGGAGGCGTATTGCATCGCTATCTGGCAGCTTTTCGGTGATCCGAGTCTACGGTTTGGTGGATATTCTTCATAATTAAGTAATTTCTATTTTTTATTGCCTATTTGTCTATAATTATGTGTTAAAACCGTGTCAATGCTTCGATAATTTATAAAAAATCTCCAAGAATACCACTGGTTTTAACCAGTGGATGAATTGGAGTCTAACTTTTTTTGTTCACTTGGTGAAATCACCAATCTTTGTTTGTCCTATATGATCTCCGTAGATGCTGTAAT
>CABMCU010000057.1 GCA_902384685.1 uncultured archaeon
AATATAATCATTGGATCTTTCCCTCCGAGCTCCATTTCAACAGGAATAAGATGTTTTGCTGCTTTTTCCATGATGACTTTTCCTGTAGCTGTACTCCCGGTAAAAAAGATCTTATCGGGTTTTCCATCGATGAGTGCATCACCGATTTCACTTCCTTTTCCATATGCGATCGTGACAATCCCTGGCTCGACATTACTTTCTTTGAAGATTTTTTCAATAAGCATCCCACTATAGGTTGCGATCTCAGAAGGTTTGTAAATAACAGTATTTCCAGCTAGAATCGCAGAGATGATAGGAATAAGTGAGAGGGTAAAGGGAGCATTCCAGGGGGCTATAATCAGAACAGTACCTAATGGTTCATAGAAAACAAATGATTTCTTCCCCATTAAGGCAATCGGTGTCTTGATTTTTTTATCAGAAAGAATAGCAGTTTCATTCCTCTCATAATATTTAATGCAATCAAGGACGGGGAATATTTCCATGAGTAGCGCTTCGCTTTTTGTTTTTCCCAGATCGGCTGATAATCCTTCAACGAGGGAGTCCATATGGTCTACAATGTACCGCTTGATTTTCCTGATTTCTTCCATTCTCTGTTTAATGGTTGTTTTCCGAAATATGAGGGATTTCTCCCGGGCTTTTTCGTAAGCATCTAAAATATGTTGAGTTGACCATGTTTTTTTTACACCGAGTTCTTCGCCTGTTGCAGGGTTCACCATTACTATTTCTGACATCAATAATGCTAAAATGAAGTGTTATTAATAATTTATTGTTTTATTCGAACAAATAGTTATTTTCGAATAATTATAGAAGGTGATCCAAAAGGTGCTCGTTCTGCTTCAAATCCAGAGAGAAAAAGATCATTGATATCTTCACAAATTAACGCAGCACGCAAATCTCGTCGTTGAAATCCTAACTGGACATCAAAGAATGATAAACCCGTTACATGTCTACAAAAAAATCCGTATGCTGGGGATGGTCCAGGGAGAATGTAAGGAGGATCTGGATATACACCGTGACTCTCTCTCCGTTCCAGAGGAGTTCGATAGGATAAAATTCTTCGACCACCACCTCTGCAAATGATTGTTACATTATGGAAGGTAATATTCCCTCCAACATAACTCCCTGGGACAGCGGTAATACTCGATGCTTTCTTTCCACCAATCGATGTGAGATTATGTATCGAAATATTCTGTATCTTCCCAACTGATTGATTTTCTGGTGATCGGAGACGATCTCCTAGCCGAATGAAGATTGGATAATTGACATTTATCAAGGTGATATCAGAGGCAGCCACACTATCAACCACCCCGCCATCAACCGAGATAATTGAAATCCCTGCATACGACGGTAAATTCGGTGAATTACTGACGATGCAATTCCGATAGGTAATATGGTGCAAATTACCAACAGACTCTGTACCAATCTTCAGGGCATTGATGTAGGTTGATAGAAGACAGTTTTTGACGGTAATGTTTTCACAAGAACGTTTGAATCCCAGCATATAAGAACTTTTTATCGCAATCGCATCATCAAGGGATCTAATCTCACAATTTGAAATGGTAACATTATGACAGCACACCGGGTCGATGCCATCCACACGGACCTCTTGTGCTCTATACCCCATGATGATGACGTTATCACATCCCGCTATGAAGATCGATTCATCTGGGGCATGAGTAATCGTGATATCTTTTATAAAAACGTTTACACAGGATTTCAATGCAAGAGGTTTTGCACCGCGTTGAAAAATCGTATCGTTTATCTGATAAAAAATCGTGCTAAAGATCCAGCTTAACGGCGGCGGAAACGTTCTGTTAATAATAGGCCAACTTTCGAAAGCATCGTTTCCATCAATTATCCCTGAACCAAGAATTCCGACATTCGAAAGATTCTCCCCCCAGATCAGACTTCGATGACAATAGCTTTGTGAGGAATCCTGATATTTGGCCCAGGGGTTATATTCTCGTGGATCGTATTTGGTCATATCCCGAGTACCTCGAAGTATCGCCTCGTTATCTACAAAGAGCGTGACATTCGTTTTCAAATGGAGAGAACCTGAAAGATAGGTTCCTGGTGGGAAATAAACAATACCTCCATTTTGATTGGCACAGGTGTCGATAGCAGTATTAATCGCAATAGTATCCAAAGTTGTGCCATCACCAATTGCCCCGTAATTTCTGACGTTAAGGACTGGTATAGCCGATATTACTCTTTCTGGCAACACCGAGAAAATAAGATCATACATTTCATTAGATCCACCAAAGCTACTCTCATACACAGTCATATCACTCATGATACTTCGAGCGTACCAGAGATCACTGTAGCACTCATGAACAATATACCAGATCCCCGTTGAATTATCTTTGGCAAACATTATAGTGCCATTTCGTGTTATTTTAAGGGTACAACTTTCGTTTTTATCCTCCCCAAGAAATGGCTCTTGAGAGTCATGAAAACGCATGATACCATTTCCAGAAATTACTAAAGAATAATTCAAATCCACCTGACCTTCCCGAGTGCTACAATTTTTACAAATCAACGTTGCCGAAAGATTCTTACCCTCAAGTTCAGGTTTTTCTTTTTCATTTTTTTCTGGGGCAAACAAACTTATGGTATCAAACTTCATAATAGATGCAGCAGCAGTCGACTCAACATAGGATCCTCCAAACCTCCACAATGTCAACGGTTCTTCGAATTTAATAAAGAGATCCTCTACTGAATAGTCAGTTGTATGATAATACACCCATCCGAAATCTGAGCCAATCTCTTCTGTGAAATTCCAATAATTGATTAAACCGTGCGTAAGAGCAGCATGCCAGTGATTAAAAAACGACTCTGGTAGACGAAATCCATCTCGTATCGTCAATACCTGGGAAATGAACTGCTGACCAGAGAATCCATCAGACCAGGGAACATTTGATTCACCAGTATAGTGTCGTCTCACTTCCTGTTCAACATCACCATGCTTCAGTAAGTATTCCCATTCATTATTGGTTTGTATCGTCTGCCCTGTGAGTACTAGATTAGAAAAAATTAATGTAAGAAACATTAACACGAGCCCAATGATTATTATTTTTTTCATATGATTGTTTTTCTTTTTGATATCCTTTTAATAACAATAGAGATAACTACCAATATAATTGCGACGATTGTCAGATAAACCCCTGTTGAAAGACCCCACGTCGCCGAAAGATTCACATATTCATTACTCTGTGGTTGGAGCACCATAATTGCCCCTGAGCCTTGCAAACTTCCTAACCCAACTTTACTTAATTCTGAGAACCCATAAGTAAATATTCCAACTGAGCAAACAAGAAAAACAATACCCAAAACAGTTAAACCAAACGCTAGTTTTTTATGCTTGTGAATCACGATGCTACCCAGAATGATACAACATGTGATAATAACTAAAAGTAAGACCGCTAAAAGAAAAAGAGAAAATTCAGCAGGAATATTCGCACGCTCTAACTCTGTAGAGGTTCCAACAGTTGTTGTCGTCACAATAGTTTGAGTAGTTAGATAAGCATTTGTCGATCGGTTTGCGACAGGGGTTGTAGCAACACCAGAAAGGTTCCACCACGGCATGATCACCGCAACGATACAAAGTGAAACGCCACATAATTTCAAGAATGAAGCAAGAGAACATTTTTTTAAAAAAAACAGAATGATTCCCCCTCCTGTTAGGAGGAGTGCCACAATAATCATAATCAACGGATACACGGGTTCTATCATTGTCATAAGTTCCGCAGTTTCATTCCTCAACACATCTATGTGTTTCTCCCCGATGCTCTTCCCATCGGATGTTGCTTGTATCAAATAATTCCCTACTGGAATAAAAAACGATACAATACCATTAACATCAGTAGTTTTTTGTACAGATTTTCCTTCTCTGGTGACATCGATTGCCATATTCGATAAGGTGCTTCCCCGAGAGTCAAAAACAGTAGCGGTGAGCTGAAACATTGGAGTAAATTCCATTTCAACAGATTTATCCACATTAGGGATTTGAACAGTTATTTCATCTAGAAATGTTTTGTAGGAAATCTGGATTTTATATTGTGCTTCTGGTAGATTTGTAAACTGATAGGAACCAGGTTTAATTTCTTGTGGTAAAATCTTCGTTGATATCTCCATTTCCTCACTCGTTGCAATAGGGGTAATAGGAATTCCTGGTGGAAGTCCGAATTTGTCTTTTACAAACAACTGCAAATCAAAGAGATCAGCTTGAAAATGTTCTTTATTATGGAATATACCTAGGCGAAAAATCTTTTCAAAAAGATTAAAACCGTTATAGAGTAATTTAAAATCATATACTCCTCTTGGAGCAATGATTACACTATTCCCTTTTATATCAGTATTATTTTCTTCAACAGAGACATTTCCAATGGAAAGGACACAACGACAATTCAAAACGCTTTGATTGTTTTGATCGGTGACACTGATGCTCATCTTTTGTTGTTCTGAACACGCTACATCAACTTTAGTATCTCCTTGAAGCACGATAGGTTTTACTCCCACATAATTGCTCTTTTCGCCAGATTTTATATAGATTTTAATAACATAAGTTCCCGGAACAAGTTGAGGAAAACGTACTTTCTTATAAAAAGAGATATCACTCCAATTAAAAAGTTTCAAGATACTTCGAATACTGATGTTCTTCAAATCAAGATTAAACTCTCCTACAAGCGATAATCTGCTACATACGCCAGATGATATGAGATTTCCATTGTGATACAACTCTGCGTACGTATATGAAAAATTTTTTCCAGAAGCAGCTGAAATGAGAGAACCAAGGGGAAAAGATAGCGCTGCATGGGTAAATACCGTGAGAGTGTATTTTTTTTCTTCCTTTTCGGTAACGCTTACACTACCATTTTGAAGTGGACGGTATTTTACAAGTGATTGGAAGATAATTGTTTCATTTTGTACATCCTTATAGCTATTAATTTCGGTGGTAAAAAATTCACCATCGAACTCAACCAGTAAACCAGAAGGAATAGAACGATCAACGGAACCATCAGAATTATATGCGTTACGAAAACATCCCATGCCAGAGGAATACGCCTGTAATCCCGGAATATTTACTTCTTGTTTTTGACTGGCTTTTATCTGAATACCATCTTGTTCATCCGTCCCTGATTTTACCACATTAGTTGACGAAAAAATCAGGGCATGTGCTTTCCCTGTTTCACCATTATCTGCAGAAACCCACGGATAGCTTCCTAAATCAGCATTGTCTTCTACTGAAACAAGCCATTCCTCCTCTGTTGAGGTCGGATTGGTATCCGATTTGATTTCCTGTATCGTGCCATCAATATCAAAATAATGAATGTAGGGTAAGATTTCACCAGTGTTTAAGAAAGTATTTGCTTCACTCCGTGTTTTAAACCCACTTGTAAACGCATATTCTCCATCTACTTTTTCGACACTAGCCACAGTAATATCTTTTAAAACCTCATGTTTAACTTGAACACAAATTCGTTTGATATCCATTGGAGAATAATAATATTTGTATATATCGGTTGTTTTCGCACTCTCACGAGAATTGGTACTCATAATACCAAATTGCACCATTAAGTTTCCATCGACAAAAATCTCGTTTGATAAAAGCTTCATCCGAGTCGTTATCGTATCTTGGCCAACCGGTAAACTAGCATCTCGATATTGAAAACAGAAGGAAGCAAGTCGATCCCAATATCGATAGCTAAAATCTTTCTGCCCTTTACTTTGTCTGAAAATCATCTGAGTACCATACTCAGTCATCATCATCCCTTGGAGGCCCACACCGTAGATACAATATCCTTCATCTGTTATCTTATAATAATCAAAATCAGCTTTCTGTCCTGGAATCGGTTCATAATAGTAATGGGTTTTTTCTACCTGGACATGATCTGGATAATTCGCTGGGCTTGTTTCTTTATCATTATAGTAGATATAGTAAACTTCTTTTCCTGTCGCATTCTTTGGGATGAGGAAAACAAGACTACATGCCTTAATACTGCTTTTATCAACAAAGTTTAGGTCATAAATTTGTGATTCGAGTACAGACCACTCGTTTCCATCCCAATAGCAGACACGGATGGAGCTGTGATTTTCAGAGAGAGCCCAACAGTTATTCTCAAATACGACTCTGATGTCAATCGGTTGAAATTTTGCAAAAGAGAGTTGTGAGAATATCGGTAGACTGATTTCTTGTCGGAAGGACCAATTTTTATCCCACCAGGTCAGATCAGTTTGAGATGCAACGGAAGTACATAAAGACGTCAGTAAAAGAATGCAGAGAACTCCATAGACAATTATTTTCCGTTGGATCATATTCAATCCATTTCTTTCAAGCTTCTCAATGAATTACCCGCTTTATTAATTTAGCATAAGTTTCTATTTTCACCATTATTATATAACTACAGCTTATATAAGTAATTTATTCCTTTATATCACTAATAAGAGGAAAACACTCTCTATGCGAAATAAGAAGAGCAGAACCTGTCAAAACTCAATTCTTAAAAATTCAATTCAATATAAATCATGAACAAAGATAATTTTTTTTAACAAAATTTTAAGTAGAGAGAATACTTATAATCTTCGAGTGGGCAGAAGAATGCGTGATATCAAAGTAATTAAGAAGAAGGAATCCAAACAATTTTTCGAAGGAGACGAACAGTGCAATCTCTATACGAAGACAGAGAAAATGATATTTGGAACATCTTCTCTAGAACCGGGAAAAGAAGGAACGATAGATCCTGGTCATAAGTATGGTGAGGAGATTTTTTTCATCGCAAAAGGCACAGTCACCTGCCAATTCTCAAAACTATCGAAAGAATTACAAGAGGGTGATGCAGTGATTATTCCGATAGGAGAACCACATAAACTTGTTAATAAAAGTAAAGAACCTGTGTTGGTATGTTGGGCGTTGGCACCCCCAGACAGTTAATATTTATTACTAGGTGATACTCTATGGAAAATATCTTAAGTATTGACGCAGGGACAACAGCATTTAAGACATCTCTTTTTGATGAAACCGGAAGATTATTAGGAATTTCTACACGTGAATATGAATTGTTGACCCCAACTACATTGGCCGTGGAACTCCCAGCGGAAACATTTTGGAATGCTTTGAAATCCGGAATTAAAGACTTAGTAAAAAAAACAAAAATCAAAACAGAGGATATTCGAGTGTTAGGTCTTTCTGTTCAAGGTGAAACTTTACTGATGATTGATAAAAAAGGAAATCCTCTGAGAAACGCAATAATCTGGTTAGACAATAGAGCACAAAAAGAAGCTGAGGTCTTATCGAAACAGTTCGATATAGATGGTATCTCCTATAAAACTACAGGACAAGTTAAAATTGTTCCGACATGGCCTGCGTCTAAAATATTTTGGATTCGAAAACATGAAAAAAATGTTTTTGAAAAGGTTTACAAGTTTCTCCTGTTAGAGGATTATCTTATTTATCGAATGACAAATGAATTCGTTGCAGAAGGATCTTTACTCTGTTCAACAGTTTATTGGAATATTACTACGAAAAAGTACTGGGATGAAATGTTAGACTATTTGCATGTTTCCGTTGATCAGTTACCTTCAGTACGAGAATCAGGTGAAGCAGTGGGAGAACTTAAACCAGAGGTTGCTAAAGAACTAGGTTTGTCAAGAAAAACTATTGTAGCAACAGGTGTTCTAGATCAAGCTGCTGGTGCAATTGGTGTTGGAAATATTAAACCCGGAACTTTTTCTGAAAATACAGGTGCTGCTTTAGCAATATGTGCTACTTTAAAAAAACCGATTTTTGATAAACAAGCAAGAATGCCAATTCATTATCATGGCATTCCAGATACATACATGGCGCATACATTTACGACCGGCGGAATGGTTTTACGATGGTATCGGGATCAGTTTTGGGCAGACGAAATGAGGATAGGAAAAACGAAAGGAATTGACGCTTATGATTTAATAGACAAGGAAGTAGCAAAGGTACCACCAGGATGCGAAGGATTAATCATGTTACCGCATTTGCAAGGCGCAATGGCACCGGAGATAAACCCTAAAGCCAAAGGCGTCTTCTATGGATTTACATTAAAGCATACCAAAGCGTATTTTGCACGAGCAATAATGGAAGCTATCGCTTGCATCGTAAGAAGAAACATCGATGTTTTAGAAGAACTTCACATTCCGGTGAATGAAATAAGAGTACTTGGGGGTGGTGCAAGAAGCGATATCTGGAATCAAATCAAGGCAGACATTACAAGAAAGACCATTCTTCGCACTGAAAATGAAGAGGCAGCATGCCTTGGTGCAGCTATTCTTGCAGGGAAGGCAGCTGGTATATATGATAGTGTAAAAGATGCATCCAGAAATATGGTCAGAATAAAAAAAACCTACAAACCACAAAAACAGAACGCTGAAACCTATCGAGATACCTACAATAAATATGTAGAACTTTATGATGATCTATGTGGGTTGTTCTCTCTTGAATAACTTGAAACCTAATTTTTTGATGTTTATTTTATTTAATTAGTTTCGCTCTTTATTTTTTTAGCTTTCTCCGCATGGAGTTTTTGAATTTCTTGACTTATTATTGAGGCCTTATCTTTTCCAATGGGGTACATCCGTAAAAATATTAACATTATTATTGAGAAAATCGTGGTGCATGTTACAAGGCCAATCCGAAACCCAATATTAATCAAGTCATGATTAGGGTTTGAAGAGCCATAGCCAACGAATTGAAAGATTACAGCAATGCTCATGGGTATGATAAGAAATGAAATCTTTTCGATTGCTCCAAATGCTCCGAAATACGAACCTTCTCTTCGAAGTCCTGTTTTAATTTCATCTTCATCGACTACGTCTCCCATCATAATTTCTCTTGATAATAGAATTCCTGACATGGTAGCTCCGACAGAAAGTGCCCAGAGCGCTCCTTGTAACACGGTTTGGACAAACAAACAGGGTATAAATGCAAGAGTAAAACCTATTGTAGCTGCGGCAAGAGAAATTTTTGGACCAAATTTCATGTAAATTTTTCGCCATACCATAAAAAAGGCGAGGATACCAAGCATGGAAGGAGCCATTAACATGAAAGCATCTGTTTCCTTTATCCCTAGGCATTCTGTTGCAAAAAAGGGCATCGTTGCAGACAACCAACCGGTCATACACCAGGTCATTAAATCCATAATTACATAGGTGCGAAGTGTTTTATTTTTGAATGTGATAGCTATTGAATTACCCATTGAGAGGGATTTATCTACTACAAACTCTTTTCGTTCTTTAACCCCTATTAATGAGAATAAATACGCTCCTGCAAAAATAGTCCCAAGAATTGCTGCTGCTATAATCCATCCATTAAAATCCCCTTCTGTTTTTGAAAAACGATCCACAAGTATTGGGAACGCAGCTACCGCTAAAGCACCACCGATGATTGCAAAAATTTGCCTATACATTACTACTTCACTTCTATCTTTCACACTTTCCCATATTTCTGGATACAAAGCAAACCAGGTGACCGCAGCCATCGTATAGGTCCATGCCCAAAAACCTAGCACGACGAGTATGTAGAGAAATATCCCTATATCAAATGGTTGCGTTAACGGTTTACCTCCTGTTGGAGGAGAAAAAAGAAGCACTAAAAACAATATCGAGAGTGGCGCACCAATTGCTATAAATGGTTTTCTCCTTCCAATTCTTGTACGCGTTCGATCAGACATTGCGCCTACAATTGGATCGTTGATTGCATTCCAAACTCCAAAAGAAACCCCTATAGCGATACAAGCGAGCCAATAATCAAGATGAAGAAGTTCCTTTCCAATGAGAAAAGGAAGAAACCACATCATAATAATTTGATAGAATCCTGTATCACCAATAGCACCAATTGAATAGGCGAGTTTCCCAGCTCGTCCCTTCAAGGATATAGACACTTTGATACCTCTCACAAAGAGCTTATTCAATTTCTTTTAAGACCGCATTAATATTATCAGTCAAACTCCCCTGTAACAAAAATTTTTTATCAAAGATCGCTCCACCGATCGTAAACGCCCAGATGTCCATATCTTTCATTTTTCTAACACGCTCGTAACTATCGATACTTCCTGCGACAATCATCGGGAGACCAACTGCACTTACTTTTTCTATGAGTTTATCCACATCTCCATTGTATCGATACGCTAGTAGATTAATACCAAGGATACCTTTTTCTTTGGCTTTTTTCGTGTCGTTAACAATTTCCACAATCGAACCCCGCAGTTTACAGGGGTGATCCACAATTTTCCCAACATAGGGGAAATATTTGATCTTTGTATTTTTTATGAGAGGGAGTGTTGCATCAATATACGTGCCTCCAATCAAATAATCGACACCAAGCTCTAATGCAACTTTTGTTGACTGCATCGTTTCTTTTTCTGACGCACTGACGACCTCAAGAAACGTGATCCTTCCATCTTTTTTCATCATCGCATGCAGTTCCTTCAACTTTGGAAGTGGTAAACCAATATCCTTAAAACCAATGAATTTGACGTTCGTATTACGAATTTCCTTGTAGATAGGAACCACATCCGACCGCGTCATATCGTTGTACGTTTCCATAAAGATGAATTCAGTCATTCAATTCACAACGTTCTAGAAACTTCATTTTTTTAAAATAGTTTTCGAAATAAAGAAACCATTATATAGAATAAACAAGGTGACAGATTGAGAAATTTCTCACAAATATATTTGAAAGGGAGAAGACTATGAAATTATCCTGTGTTGATGCAATAACCCCTGGGATATCATTCAGGGAGAAATTCGAAATCCTAGAAAAGTATGGTTTTGAAGGAATCGAAATCTGGGCAATGGAAGACGATGATCTTACTGAACGAGCAAAAGAAATAAACGATGCAGCACAATCTTTTAAAGTGAAACCTTCGTCAGTGGTTGTGTCAGGACCCGCATCGGTCTCACCCTTGGACAGCCAAGAAGCGGCACAGACACGAGGGAAGTTGATAAAAGATAGCCTTAAGATTGCAGCAGACATCAATGCCGTGACTTTTTTTGCTGTAGAAGAAGGACCACAAAGTGTCGTCCCGATCTTTGAGAAACCAACCCCCAACGAGTTTGAAAAAAAATTATTACTCGATTTAATCAAGGACTCTGGAAAATACGCTCAAGAAGTTGGTGCGATTCTCGCTCTTGAACCTGTTAACAGATACGAAAACCACTTCTTTAACACAGTCGAGAGTGCCATAAAAATCTGTAATGAAGTCGGGTTAGAAAACGTAAAAATCATGGTCGATACCTGTGAACTCAATATCGAGGAAAAAAACATTAATGAAACGATTGAGAAAGCAGGAGATTATATCTATCATGTCCATCTCGCTGAAAATAATCGACTACTCCCCGGCTTTGGTCATATTGATTTTAAATCGATTTTTCACTCGTTGAAAAAAATCCACTATACACGATATATGGCTCTCGAGTGTGCAGTCCCAGGGATTCCTGAAGAGGAATTACCCAAATGTGTGAAGTATCTCAAAAAGTGCATGCAATAACAGCATGATACCTCGGAATAATATGCATTACTCCCAAGGATCGTACCCTGAGGGGTTCCCTGGAACCCATTCTGGGGGTACCCGATACGCCCGATAGACATCGTTATCCGTAAAATTCCCTGCTTTTCCTGGATAGATATACTCCCAGACTACTGTGTGTTCCGGTGTCACCTCAAAAACCCTGCCTCGACTACCCTCACAAATCAGTGCATTACCATTAGGGAGACGCTGCGCTCCACTGATCCGATCGCTGTAGAATCGATGGTCCTCCGTATATCGAGGGTACAGGGGTCCGTCCTTCTTTTCGTATTCCCAGACTATATCATAGGTCACAGGGTTAAACTCAATCACCCTCGAATAAAAGCGAAGGTATCGAATTGGAATTCCTAAGAGGCCGTACCCTGCGTATCCCCCGTTATCAAAGACCAGTATATTTCCCTCACCAGGAAGACCCTTCGGGATCATATGAGCATTATGCATCCCGATAATCTGACCAAGTTTTTTCCCAACATCCGTATTCTTTGAATAATCTGGTCCAATTCTCCAGACAATCTTTCCAGTATTCCTATCGATAATCGCCATGAAGCTTGCTTGTCGCGAGTCAAGTATGATATTATGGGGATTAAACCTGCTATCCCCTTCATCATACCAATGGTTTTCCCCAAGCTCTGATATCGTATTCATATGAAGCCATCCCTGGAAGGTCGACCGGAAAAGGTAGGGCATTATTTGATGCAAGATACCAAGTTTCGCCCATATCGAAAATCCCATTTCGTTATAATGCTCATTGGCATGCCACACAAAACCAGTGAGATTGCCTTCCCAGTTGACCTCATAGATAACATCATCATCCAACGGCATTATCAGATTAATGGATCGATTAATCAGGGTAGAGCGAGCGAGTACTAACGTTGTTCCATTATCCACAAAGTCCTGACCAGGGGCATAGTATCCCACCGGATTTCCCTGGCGTTCAAAGTCATGATGCTGTCGAGCCCACCCATCGCGCCAGTTATTAAATTCCCAGACGATGTTCCCCTGCCAATCTTCCTGAGCAATATACTGATATTCATCCACATCGTTTGATACACGGTCTCCAATAATCGAACCACCGGGTAACATCTTTGCCGGGAAACCATGTAACGACCAAGTATGAATAACATTTTTATCCATGTCAATTAAAAAAACAGGGTCGCCCCCAGCGCATATTAATGTATAACCATTACATGGTTCGCCCGTTTTACAATTACGTAAATAATCTGTTTGTATATAATAAGAATTTGCTGAATATACCAACGGAAAAATGAACAAAAATATAATCATCAATACAAGATTTTTCTTGATAGAATTGTTCATGATAAACCTCTCTATATATATATATAATAAATTTCACCTATAAAATAATTATGATTCGTGGAAAATGAAGAAAAAGAGATCAAAAATAATTATTTACGGTATTATATAATCAATCGGGAATTTAGTTAATTGTCTTACACCACGCTCTGTCACCACCACAACCTCTTCCGTCGCCCATGTTCCTTTAATGTCCTTATTATACGCTCCTACTGAAGCGGTGAATACGTTTCCTTTCTCAAAGATCCATTCATTGATGAGCTCTTCCTCAGCCTCTAACCCGATTCCATGACCACTGGCTCCAGCACCTTGCTCCCCTGCCGCAACATAGTCATGGGTGTTGACCGCAGCGATAATTGCATCCATTGCTTCTACACCTGGTTTAACTGCATTCAAAAAATTTTTCAGTGCATCTTTTGTTATTGCTGCGAGTTCTGTTTCTTTCTTGCTAATATTTCCAAATCCAATGATACGGTCATTATCCGAGTTGTATCCTTCATATTGAAGGATGACATGGAGAGACAGCATACTTCCATTTTCAATCGTGGCATCGGTCGCATGCCCCCAGCCGACATTCCGTGATTGCATAAAATTCGCATCAACGTATTCAGCACCCATCGAGTGACCAAGTTCTTCGATTTTTCTTTGTATTTCCTTTTCTGTGACACCATAGCGAATGATTCCTCGGACGAGTTCTTCACAGATCCTGTCATTGATGTTCGATGCGACTTCCAATAATTTAATCTCCTTTTCGCTTTTCACTCGTCGTTGAACTTTAAGAATATTCACATCTTTTAGTTCAACATTCAAATCATTTTTTAAAAATTCATACACCGGCCACGGGACGATGTCTTTTCCTTCAAAACCAATGTTTTTAACTTTGTTTTTGGTGCAGATTTCTTTTACAACATCGCTTATCTCGGACCAAGTTTTCACCTCAATCCAGGGTTCTTCTCGAATCGTTCCTAACACGCCACGTCTCGCCCATTCAATTGTATGATCACACCAGAAAAGGGTTGGATCTCCTTCGAGTGGAATGGCTATTAATGCCTGATTATACCCAGGGACCTCGGAAAAAAAACCAGGGTACGGTCGAACACCGGTTAGATATCGGCAGTTTGCACTCCGCCACGCATCAGAAAATACTATTAGGAGTTCAAGCTCGCTCTCTTTCATGAAGGTTTTTGTTTTTTTTATTCGCTTTAGATACTCATCAGGGGTAATGGGAGAAAATAACATATCGTCAGATACCATGTATTTATTGATAAATTTTTCGAATCAATAATTGCTAGTTATTACGTAAACTATTTAAAAAGTAGAAACCTCTCTCGCTATTAGTATATTTAGAGGAAGTTCGTCTTTCATTTGAAATGAAGGAGTTAAAAGATTATGGAAAAAACGTCAATTAAAACAGTATTATTTCATCAGGTGCAGGATAAGAGAATCATTGCGTTTATGGTGATTAAAGGATTCGGAACTTTTGTTATTGTCACAGGTCTTATTGGTTTATCGTTTATTATCGGTCCATTAAATCTTATTGTGAAATTTGAATTCACACCTTTGTTTGGTAGTGTTGTGTACAGCACTATTTTTTGTTTGGTGCTCTGCGTTATTGGTGGTGCTATAGAATTCTTCGCAGATGCTTATATCAAGTTTTTATCCAGTGAAAAAAACGACTGACTTCTTCTTCGATAAAATATCTAGGAAACGTTAAATACAATATACTTTATTCACAGATAAGGAGGTACGTTTATGGAAGCGACAACACCGAAAGAATTTTTTGAAAAAGTTTTGCCAGCACGGTTTGATTCAAGCAAAGCAGCTGGTGTAGATGCTGTTGTACAATTGAATATTACCGGAGACAATGGTGGAGATTGGTACATCATCATTAAAGATCAGAAATTAGAGGTAAAAACAGGAATACATGCAACTCCAGTCATCACAGCTAAGATGAAAGACACCGATTACGTTGATATGGTAAATGGGAAGATAACTGGTGATAAAGCATATATGACTGGGAAGCTGAGATTCAAAGGTAACATCAGCGTTGGTATGAAACTGAAAGGACTGGGGATATTGTAAAATCCGTTGAAAAAATAATTAGTTATACGCTATTCTGCGGGGATAAGGTGTTGAACAATTTATTGGGTTTTTCATTACGCCACGTAAATTTTTTTAAATTGTATACTAAATCGCTATCCGTAAGGGAAATATGTGGTAGAAAATGAATAAAAAACTCCTTGTGACAGGTCTAGATTATCTTCCAGAATGGTGCAAAGAATACATTCAAAGCGCAGACATCATCTGTATTCCTGATATTTCGGAAGAAAATCTCAGTAAAAAGGTGGCAGAATTCGATGGAATGCTCTACATGCAAACCATGAGTTATCCTATCACTCGAAAAATCATCGAATCCGGAAAAAAATTAAAGTTCATACAATCCGCAGGTGTAGGATACGAATTGATTGACCTTGCAGCAGCAACCGATAATAACGTTGTCGTTATGAACATACCTGCTGCAACGACCGTATCGGTAGCAGAACATACGGTAGCACTAATTCTAGCTTGTGCAAAAAATTTAATTCAAATTCATCAGAGCACAGCAGTGGGTCAATGGCGCGTGGGTGTATTAGGACTCGAACTGCAGAATAAAAACTTAGGGATTGTTGGATTTGGCAGAATAGGACAAGCGGTAGCAAAAATCATGAAAGGTTTCGAAATGAACCTTCTTATATACGATCCATTCATAGAAGAAAAAAATATAAAAAAAGTCGGAGGAAAAAAAGTAGATCTTGATATGTTACTAAAAGAATCTGATGTCGTGACTCTACATGCTCCTTTGACGAAAGACTCATATGAATTGATTAATAAAGAAAAATTAAATCTCAT
>CABMCU010000058.1 GCA_902384685.1 uncultured archaeon
AAAGTGGTCTCCAATCTTACAAAAAAATACGATATTAAAACCCTGGTGAGTTTGAACCCCATTATGGTGGATGGGACTGGGATGTGTGGGGGATGTCGGGTCTTAATTGATGGGAAGACAAAGTTCGCTTGTGTCGATGGTCCGGAGTTCGATGGGCATAAAGTTGATTATGATAATTTAATGCTTCGTAACCGCCGTTTTATTCATGCGGAAGGAGAGGCATGCAGGCTGGCGGATGTCCAATGAGCATTCGAAGGACAAAACCCGAGATGCCAGAGCAATCGCCACGGGAGCGAATAAAAAATTTCAAAGAAGTTTCTTTCGGGTATAGTAAAGAGATAGCTATTGAAGAAGCAAATCGTTGTTTACAATGTAAAAATAAACCATGCATGAAAGGATGCCCTGTGGAGATTGATATCCCTGGATTTGTCGCATGCATAGCAAAAGGTGATTTTGATAAAGCAGCGGAGGTCATCAAATCAAAAAATAATCTCCCTGCGATTTCTGGCCGTGTCTGCCCATATGAGAATCAATGTGAAGGAGAATGTACATTAAAGAAGCTCGGAGAATCACTTGGTATTGGACGCTTAGAACGATTCATTGCTGATTATGAACAGGAGAAGGGAAAAAAACCTCCAAAAAACCCAGAATCGACAGGGAAGAAAGTCGCAGTGGTAGGTTCAGGCCCTGCAGGATTGACTTGTGCTGGTGATCTGGCGCGAATGGGACATGCTGTGACGGTGTTTGAAGCGCTACATGACCCTGGTGGAGTGTTGATGTACGGGATCCCCGAGTTCCGTCTTCCGAAAGCTATTGTGAAATCTGAAGTAGAATATGTGAAAAGTCTTGGAGTTGACGTAATCTATGATGTAGTGGTGGGAAAAACAATAACTATTCAAGAATTGATGAATGATTATGATGCTGTGTTCATTGGGACGGGTGCTGGTCTTCCGAATTGGTTGAATATTCCCGGCGAGAATCTTGATGGTGTGTATTCAGCTAATGAGTTTCTTACTCGTGTGAATATGATGAAGGCGTACCGGTTCCCTGAGTATGATACGCCTGTAAAAATCGGTAAGATTGTTGTGACGTTTGGTGCAGGGAATGTTGCGATGGATTGCGCGCGAACCTCATTACGACTTGGTGCAAAAAAATCATATATTATGTATCGAAGAACAGAAGCGGAGATGCCTGCGAGAGTTGAAGAAATTGAACATGCAAAACAAGAAGGAGTTATTTTTAAGTTGTTGACTGCACCGATTCGGTTCATTGGGGATGAGAAAGGGATCTTAAAAGAAGTTGAATCTCTGAAAATGCAACTAGGGGAGCCCGACGAGTCCGGTCGGAGACGTCCGATTCCGATTCCTGGTTCTGAGGAGATACTATTGATTGATACCGCGTTGATCGCAATTGGTCAAAGTCCAAATCCACTAATTCCACAAACCATGAAAGACCTGAAAATAGGAAAACATGGGAATATCATCACCGATGATGATGGTCGAACATCTATACCAGGTATTTTTGCAGGTGGAGATATTGCTACAGGTGCTGCAACGGTGATTCAGGCAATGGGTGCAGGAAAACGAGCAGCATGCGCAATTGACGCGTATCTGAAAAACTCTCAGTAAGAATCCCTTTTTTTGGCTGAGAGTATGTTTTAACCCAAAAACAATGGAACCGATTTATTCCTTTTTTTTCTTTGCAGCTTTAAGGAGTCCATCGAAAAGGGGAGCCGGTTTCATCGGCCGTGATTTAAACTCGGGATGCGCTTGTGTAGCGGTAAAATACGGATGATCAGGGAGTTCCATGAATTCCATGAGGATACCATCTGGTGATCGTCCTGAGAATACAAGGCCGTTCTTTTCCAGTGTTTCAATGTATTGTGGGTTGACCTCGTAACGATGTCGATGACGTTCATAGATTTTATTTTGATCATCATAAAGTTTCCTGATTAACGATCCTTTAGTAAGAATCGCTGGATACGCTCCCAATCGCATGGTCGCCCCATAGTGTGATTCTGTGACGATTTTTACCTGATCAGGGATGAAATCAATCACAGGGTACGGAGAGTTTTTTTCAACCTCAGTGGTGTTTGCACCTTTCATTCCACAGACGTTTCGTGCATATTCGACAACAGCAAGCTGCATCCCTAGACACAATCCAAGGTAAGGGATCTTATTTTCACGTGCATATTTTATCGTTGAAATTTTCCCTTCGACACCAGATAACCCAAATCCACCAGGGACGATAATACCATCGACTTTCTTAAGGTTTACAATCTTCCGGGGTTGTTTCTCAAAAATTTTTGAGTCAATCCATTCGATTTCAGGACGTACGTTGTTGTTCCATGCGGCATGTTTCACAGCTTCAATGACAGAAATATAGGAGTCAGAAAGCTTAAACGCGCCAATATCAAAGTATTTCCCAATAATACCAATTTTTACTTTATTGTCTAACTTACGGATTTTCGCTATATAATTCTTCCAAACATTAAGATCTAATTCTTCTTTGCGTAAACCAAGTTTCTTTAAGATTTTTTTGCAGAGTTCCTGTTCCTCGAACAACAAGGGGACCCCATACACGTTATCGATATTGGAATCAGAAATAACATCATCACCCGAAACGTTACAAAACAATGCTATTTTTTCCTTTCGTACATCATCGAGCGGTTTTTCTGAACGAGTGATAATAAAATCAGGTTGAATACCAATTTCACGGAGCAGTTTAACGGAGTGTTGTGTTGGCTTAGTTTTTGCTTCACCGAGTGATTTTATTACTGGAACATAGGTGACATGGACGTAGATAACTTTTTCACCCTCAAGTTTCATCTGACGAACCGCTTCGAGAAACAAAACGTTCTCATAGTCACCGACGGTTCCGCCAATCTCAACAAGAACAAAATCAAATTTAGTTTCTTCCGTTGGTGCTCGAATTCGTCGTTTAATTTCATCAGTGACATGCGGGATTGGTTGTACGGTTTTACCAAGGTATTTACCGTTTCGTTCCTTTTCTATGACCGCGCTATAGACTTGGCCAGTGGTGATATTATTACACTTTGGGATATTAATGTCTAAAAAGCGTTCGTAATGACCTAGGTCCTGATCGATTTCCCCGCCATCCTCAGTTACCCAAACCTCTCCGTGTTCTGTTGGTCGTAGAGTCCCTGCATCAAAGTTGATGTACGGATCAATTTTCATTGCAGTTACTTTGTATCCGTGGTTTTCAAGAATTTTACCTATGGATGCGGTAGTGATTCCTTTCCCTAACCCAGAAACGACTCCACCTGTGACAATAATATAATTAACCATCCGAATCAACAGGAAAACAGTGTAAGGTAAGTGATTTAAATGATTTTAGTGTGTTCACGCACTAAATTTAAATTACTCTTTTCCCTTTGTTTTCCCCCTCCAAAATCATAGTGTATAAATTTAGTTCATTAAATGTGTTAATCGTTGTCATAAACGCACCAGCCTCCAAAGTTTAAACAAGAATATCATGTTCGCTATATAATCATTCCTTTTTATCGAAAAAAAGCATTAGCACGAGTTTTATTCGTGTTTTTGTGCTAATCGTCGCAGTACCTAGCAGAACCTGTCAAAAGGAAATCGCTGATCAACTAGAATTAATAACCTGATGCACTTGTTCCATTTTTGTGTTCCAATTCTTGTTCCACTTTTTAGGAGAAAAATGGAACAAAAATGGAACACCATTCAATAGTTCTAGTCCTATAGATAGTAATACAATTAGCAACGGATTCAATCCCAGAAAAATCAAGTAAAGCGCCTGTTGAAACTATGATGGAAAAGAGCTGTACAAATCAAATAATAGTAGATCATAGACCAGATTCATCACCAGATCTTGTAGAAATTGCCATATTTTGTGGAAGAATTAAGTGGTTAACCAAATTAATGTTTTGAATAAAGTAAAATTTATGAATTCATATCAGATCGGTATTATTCCTGCATTAAGCGAGAAGTTACTTTCTCTTTTATTTTCCTTTCTCCCCGAATTCCCCATTTCCTTATTAATTAAAAGAAAATGGCTTTTTTACTTTTATCGGAGAAGTATTAACACGTTTTATAAAAAATCTTTCAACTTCATTTTTTCTGGATTCAGGATATATTGTTTTCTAATAAACATTAACGTTTGCATAATGGTTATCTTCTCGATAAAATTAGGGTACAGATTAATTATTGAATCACAGAACTTTTTCGCTTATAAAATGTTCTCAGCGGTAAATGTCATAATCCAGTCGTCCTCCCTATGAACATAAGCACTGCTTTTAATAGTAATCCCAAACTCTGCAGCAAGATCTTCCGTTTTCTTGAAATGATTGTGTCGACGTGTTTTTTTTCTGCTTATATCGTGGTTCTTTTCAACATCGATACAAAATGCGTGAGTCCTATTTTCTCTTCATCGAAAATCGCGGTGTACCCCCAAATCAGACCTTTTGCTTCTAATTGTTTGATGAATTTCCATGCTTTTTATTTTGAGAAACCACAATGCTTCGCAATCGCATCTATATTTTCATTTGAATTTTTCACGAGTTCAGAAAGCAATTTTTTTGATTCCTTATCTATCTGATCTCTACTACTTTTTGACATAGTTCACATCCAATACAACAGGTTTAAACCATTTATTCTTTAAATACATATTCTTAGAAACAGGAGCATTAACACGGTTCTATTTTCCCTTTTTCTTTTTGGTGGAATCGTGAAGCTCATGCGATAGCTCAGTCAAATCATCAAGATCGCGAGTATCTTCGTGTTTCTGCCATAGGTATTCCTGGATAAGCTTTGCAATCATCGTAGATCGTTTGTATCCCCTGGCTTTCGCTATCTTATCAAGCTTTTTGATATCTTCTGGGTGTAATGTGATATCTAATCGTTTGAATCCCATATTCTCATCAATGTGCATAGTAATATGTATTCATGCACTAGTAATTGATGTGCATCATACTACACGTTTAATATACAAATGATTTTGATTTTAAAGAAAAACGAGTAGCGCGCTGCTATATTAATTGAGGGTCTCGAAAAAGACAAGGCCACATCCAAACCAAGTAATGCACAGCAGGTAAAACCAGACATTGTTAAGCGATATTGCAAGTCCGATAAGTAGAACAACCCATGGGAGAATAAGGAGAAATAATGCCTGCAATAGGCTTCCGATTCTTTCAGAGAGATTTAACTCCATAAGCCATCAAGATGTAGTTGTAAGTCGGTTTCGTATATTACATAATATATACGAACTGATTTTGATACTTAAATTCTAGAGGGGATTCAAACACGAAATTAACTTCTTCTATATAAATTTATCATCATTTTTGTGTCAAATATTAACATGATTTTAACTCATGCCAGGGATATCATAGGGTTCTTGTGCAGGATGCTGATCATATTCAAAATACGGATGAACTACTATTGGTAAGAGAAAACCATTAAAAATACCAAACCAAACATAGATAGCCAATACCATAAGTCCTGGAATGGGCCTCGGTGTTAAAGGAATTAAATCATCCCAGTAGTTCATACTCCAATTCTGTTTTAATGCTATGACGGATTTTCTATCTGAAAGTAAACCATTTCTAAACAAAGAGATATGAGCATTATTATTTATGAAATTATTTTGATAGATTTGTGCATCAATAAAACTTTTAATTTGTAATCCTACTTTGTTGTCTCGTATATTATTTTTATATATAAAATTCAAATATCCTGCTGAATCCAATATCCCAATTGAGTTATTTGAGATAAGGTTTTCATATATGGAAAAATTATGCTCAGCATCAATACCTACGTCATTATTAGAAAAAATGTTGTGATATATTTCAATAAAAGTGTTTTCCCCGCTACCATATATTCCATTAGTATTTTTCATTATAACATTATCATAAATAAGAATGTCTGTTGCCTTATCATAGATATCGATACCTATATAATTTTTCGTTATGATATTATCATGGATATGGATTCTATTCGATGAAGGGCTTATGAAAACACCCCGTCTCCAAATCCATGATTCCCCCTCGTTTTGTATGGTGAATCCGCATATATTTATTTTATTTCCATCAATATATACAGATTCGTCATATCCGCTCCCATTAATGATAGTCGTATTTCTATTTTCACCAATTAAAAATAAAGATTTGTTGACAAGGATTTCTTCGTTGTAGGTTCCATGAAAAACAAAAATCGTACCCCCACTGGATGCATTATCAATCGCATTCTGAATCCTTGTATAATTCCCTGAACCTGAACCACCAACATACAACCAATCACCTTTCGATGTTAAAACAAAATCGTGAGTTGTATTCTCCCAAATGCCGAGGTAGATCCATACTGGGTAATATCCCTCCTTTGAGCATGTGACATTTTTGGTACAATTACAAATGGAGATATTGGTTACATGGAAATAACCTGTTGAATCACTGTAATTCTCGCTATAAGTATCATGGAAGTACACTCGTACCCTTGCTCCTTCGATGGAATTCTCCTCAGAATCAGTAACATGACCAGATAATGTACCATTATTTAATGTGATATTCGATTTATAAGCTGCACTTGTTATATGATCTGATATAGGATTATTTGCATTGATGCTTGGAATTCCAGCAAGTCCAATAAACAAGAGAATGATTCCAATCGTCAAACATTTCCTTATCAAATGATATGAATCCATGCCTTTCCCCCTTTTTACTATATTATATTAAGTATCCCTATTATTAATATTTTTTCACAAAGATTTGACATTATAACAAGTATTTCTCCAACCTAATTGCAAGAGACTTAGGATATTTATCAATATTAGAAAAAATGAGATGATTTATAAGAGTGGTTTCTTTTTTGTGGGTCATCATATATTAATTCGATTCTTTGAGGTCTTTTACTTTCCCAAGGGAGGATCCATCCAGAAGATATACCTCCGCGTTATCACTGTCCAATAGAGATCTAAACGGACCAAGTAAGGGGTCTCGGTTGACCGCTATACCACCGCATAAAGGATTAAACGCTGGCATGACGAGAATTTGTAAAGTTTGTGACGCCGGATATTTTTCAATAAGTTTATCAGAAAGTGGGGCGCTCCGCAGCCAACATTGTTCAAACATCCGGTAACCAAGACGATCAGTAAGCATCACCGTGGGGTGAGTATGACCGATAACGACCTGTTCGCATTGCATGACCTCCTTATTTGGCTTTCTGTGACCATGGGTAAACCCTATCCCTTCAAACACAAAACCATCAGAGGGGTGTAACTTAATTGTCGATGGAAGTAATCGATCGATGTTTCCATCATGGTTTCCAGGTGAGACATGAATGTTACCATATGTTTGAATGGTATCCAGGAACCGATTGACATCAGCACGTTCTTGGATGGTTGGTGAAGGGATATTGTGTTTAATGTCTCCAAGCAGGATGATATCACGGATAATGTTTGTTGTAAGCATCGAGATCAATCGTTGTTCCATCACATTGGTTTGTGATGGCACTTGCAATCCTTTTTCCCGTAATTCACTCTCAATGCCAATGTGAAGATCTGCAATAACCAGAAGTTTTTTTTCTTTAAACAAGAGTGCTGGCTCATCGTTAATTGGTTGAAGCTTAGGCAACATAGGTCATCCTATAAAAAAGAGGTTTTTGAGATCGTACGAGGATAAAAAAAGAGCGGTGGCTGAGGGAAAAATTATACAAAAATTGATAAGGATTTCGATTTGGAGATATGTTTTTTTCATTCGAATGGTTGATTATGAGGGGGTTCTTAAAAGTTTTTTTAATTTCGAAGTAAAGACTTTTATCACAGAGAAGGATATCGATGATGAGGATGGAAATTATGTGGGAAAAGAAGTTATCTGGAGGATTTGTCAAAAAGACAGAGAAAGCCGTACGGAAGATTGGTGATAGGAAAACAGAGTCGATTGAACAGACCGCGGAATGGATGAAGAAATACCAGTACGCGGAATGGCCCGCTAAACCTGATCAACTTGAACAGGAAATGAAAAATAAGATTACCTCAGCGCTTTCAAAGGAAATGCAACAAGAACCAGCTTTTATAGCATGGGTATTGTATCAAGTCGCAGAGGAGCTTGTGGCACATCTGGAAGTTAAAGCGATTTGGGAATAAATAAACAGTTTTTGCTTCGTGTTCAGGTTTTAAATAAAATCTTTATAAGTATTTTTTCAACACCGCAGGGATTTCATCAACAATATCGGTCGCTATTAATCCGTAGGATTTTTTCTGAAATGCTTCGTTGCCTGCTTCACCATTGAGGAAGGCAGCAATTCGGACTGCGTTGAATGGCTTTACCCCCTTCGAGAGAAGTGCTCCGATGATACCTGCAAGGACATCTCCAGTCCCACCAACAGTCATTGCTTCATTATGAACTATGTTTTGTTTGATATTTGTTCCATCACTGAGTACATCGATATATCCTTTCAGAAAAATTGTGATCCCGATTTTTTCAGCCCAATCTTTCACTGCGTTGATTCTTTTGTCAATATCTTGGGAAAGGGTGATCCCCGTGAGTTTTTTGAATTCACCGACATGAGGAGTCACTACAGTTATTGAGTTCTTTATAAAGGAGAGGTTTTCTCCGACTGGTTTGATAGCATCAGCATCGAGTACCAATGGTTTCCTTTCTGCAATGATGCGTCTGACAAGGGGGATGATTGTTTCTTCGGTTTCTTTTGCAGTTCCGAGTCCCGGACCAAGAACGACAGCAGTGCATTTACTGAGAAGTTCTTTGATAAACGGGATATCGTTTTTTGTTAGCATATCATCATGGAGATCTTTTACGATGAAGTTCGGTGAAAATGCGGCAACGGATTCCCAGGAGCGTTTTGGTGTCGCTATGTAGACAAGATCAACACCGGTTCGGAGTGCAGCAAGACCGCAGAGAGCTGGCGCACCAATGTAGGGGCCGCCACCTATAATGAGTACGATGCCGTTGTCTCCTTTGTGTGATTTTTTTGTAGGGCGTGGATAGTACACAGAGAGTTCCCCTGGTCCGACGTAAGTTATTGCTTCTTTGGGAATGCCAATGTCGGCTACGTGGATGTTTCCGCTGTTTTTCTTACTCATTCCATCTTTGATGTCATGAAAGGTGATAGTATGCTCAGGATTGATTGATTGAGTTGTGCCAAATCCCGTGGGTACATCAATAGAAATAATTGTTTTCTTCTTTGTTGCGTTGATTTTTTTGACGATGGTGAGGTATGGTTCCTTTAATTCACCAGATAGTCCGGTCCCAAGAAGTGCATCGATGAAAATATCGTTTTTTGCAAGGAGTGTATCGATGTCACTCGGTGAAGTGTAGATTTTGACTTTGTGAGTTTGGAGTTTCTGATAATTTTTCTTCGCAATCTCTGTTTTGATGATGGTTTCTACAAGAAAGATTGTGACCGTGTAATATTGGGTTAGGTACCGTGCTGTGACAAACCCGTCTCCACCGTTATTTCCTGCCCCGCACAGGATAAGGATGTTTTTCTTTGTGTTTTTTACTATATTTCTGACGTGCTCAGCGACACTTTTTCCTGCATTTTCCATGAGTTGCAATGTTGGTACACCAAAATACTCAGAGTTTCTATCTAAAACCTTTATTTCTGCTTCTGAAATCATACCAAAAATGTTAAACGAATAGAACTCTATATATGCTTCGGAATCAAGCCAGGATTTGTTTCATATGATGCCAAGAAACATGAACAGTAGGCAATTGAATCAGATGATGAAACGCTTCGGGATTAATGTCAAGAATATTGAGAATGTAGAAAAGGTGATTATTCAGACGGATACAAAGGAGTACGTATTTGACTCTGCTGAGGTAACGGTGATGGAAGCGCAGGGGCAGAAGACGTTTCAAATTATTGGCGAACCGATCGTAAAAACAAGGGGTGGAGACAATGAAACCACTCTAAAAGAAGATATTAAGTTGATTATGGAACAAACCGGTAAATCAGAGGCAGAGGTGCAGAAGGCTTTAAAGGAGACGAATGGTGATCTTGCTGAGGCTATCCTGAAGCTTTCTAAACCGTATTAAAGTATTTTTCGGAGAGTATGATCTCATATAAGGATGCGATAAAAAACTCAAATCAAGGTGTCCTTCTTTGTTTACATGTCGTGCCAGGGTCGTCTCAAATTATATTCCCTGCGGGTTATAACCAATGGCGAAAATGTATTGAAATCAAGGTACGATCCGCGTCAAAAAACAATCGGGCAAATAATGAGGTGATCGAAACGGTCGCAGGATTTTTCCGGGTACAAACGAAAGATGTAATTCTGGTAAGTGGACAGAAAAGCAGGGAGAAAACCGTTTGCATTAGCAAAATCTCTATTGATATGGCGCGTTCTCAACTTGAGGAATCACTCCATGGATTATGAACAAACGTTAGAAGAACTTGAAGAAGTACTTACAGAATTACGAGAGGAAAATAAAACAGTACCCATTATCGTAGAAGGAGACAAGGACATTGCCGCGTTACGGAAACTCGAAATGCCTGGCGAAATCATCCGGTTCAATAAAGGACGTTCAGTTCCCGATTTCTGTGATATAATTGCCCAGAAGCATAAAAATATTATCCTTCTAACAGATTGGGATTGGCGTGGAAACAGGTTGTGTCTTTCGATTAAAAAACATCTTGAGAATTACGTAAACTGCAATCTGAAGTATCGTGAGGTCTTTACAAAACGAAGTATTTGTCGCACAGTGGAAGGGTTACCGTCGTGGATAGAGACGCTTAAGAACAAAATTCATCCAGAGTAACTGAATACTTTCATTACACTCTAAAGAAACATTAAAAGAAAAAAAATCTGATGGGGGACATTGTGCAAACTCTGATAAAAGGACAAAAAAAGTTAGTGCAGGTTGAAAAAAAGAAAGGAACGAGTGTGTGCGCACTCTGTAGAGGTACAAAATTCTTGTGTGGGAAAGCCCGCTGTCCCGTAATAGTCCGGTATCATTCTAAGGCGAAAATGAAACCATTAGTCGATAGTTTGCGGTTGGAGGGTGCATCACCTCCAAGTGTTTTTATCGGCAGGATCGGGTATCCAAAAGTTGCTATTGGTCCCATGATTCCGCCCGTGATGGGTGATACCTCTGAGATCGACACCCCAGAGCGGTGGCTGGATAAAACTCTTGATGATATCGTTGATTTCCGCAGTCAGTTGGTACGCGGAAAATTTACTGTGAATGTGAATAACGTGGAAAGCCCTCATCGAGTCGTAGAATTTACCAGGGAGTTGGCTCTCTCAAAGAACGCGGTTTTTACTGATGCACTCTTTGAGAAAAAACCCTACGGGAAGATAGCGTTTTATGATGAAGTGCAGCCGCATGGACCATCTGCATCGTTAAAATCACTTGATATCACCAATCCAAAATATGAGCAACATATCGAAAAGGCATACTATGATACTGATTTGAAAGCAAAAGATGCGATTCTAGATATTTATAAAAACGGGGTACTCGTGTCAAAGATTCAACGTGCGTTTAGCGTGGGTGCATTTGGGGTGAAAAAGAACAGACGGTTTGTTCCTACCCGGTGGAGTATCACCGCGGTAGATTCTACCCTTGGTGCTAATCTCATGGAAAAAACAAAGACATACCCATTTATTAATGAGGTTCGAGCGTACTTTCTAAATCAGTATGATAACCGCTGGATTATTTTAATGACGCCATCTGAATGGCAGTATGAGCTTATTGAGGCGTGGTACCCGAATACAACATGGAACCAGTATGGGACCGATATTTCGATTTTTAATAGCTACGAGTTTTATGATGGGCGGACGACGTATGCGGAGATTGGTGGATGTTATTACGCGGCACGGCTTGCGGTCAACGAGTTACTCAATAAAGAACGAAGGCAGGCTGGTGTTGTGATCCTGCGGGAGGCACATCCGGGATATATCATGCCGATTGGGGTGTGGAACGTCCGCGAAAGTGTTCGGAGTGCACTTTCTCGCCCTTCCCAAAATTACGATACATTGAAGGAATCACTTGTATATGTATCAGAGATTATGGATATCCCAGTACAACGATGGATTAGAAATAGCGCGGTGCTTAAGAACCAGTTATACCAACGGCGATTGGAGGATTTTCTGGTGAGATAGCATGGAAGTAAGAAAAATTCAGTGTAAAACAGCATTATCATCTTCCTCGTTACCGGGTCTGTTATATTCGCTGAACCCTTACAGAGGATGTCAACATCACTGCGCGTATTGTTACGCACCAAGCGTGCTACGGATGAAACAAGGCCAGTGGGATTCAACCATCGAGGTAAAAACCAATATACCAATGATTCTTGCAAAGGAGTTAAATACAAAAAAACCAGGTGTTGTTGGTATTTCTACGGTCACTGATCCCTATCAACCCTTAGAACAGAAATATCTTCTTACGAGGTATTGTCTCGAGCAGCTCTTGAAGGTGGATTTTCCGATTCATATTCAAACGAAATCAATTCTTGTCACACGAGACATTGATCTCATCTCACGGTTTTCTGACTCACAAGTGATGATGAGTATCGCGACAGCTCACGATGAACAAAGGAAGCTACTTGAACCACAGTCTTCCTCGATCCAAGAACGATTATCTGCCTTACGAACCTATGCTGATGCAGGCGTGAAAACAAGTGTGTTTTTTGGTCCCGTGTATCCAACGACTTCATTAGAAGAAATCGCGTCAATCCTTGATACTTTTCGAGAAGCAGGTGCCACAGAGATATGGATTGATATGCTCCGCCTCAAACCAGGGATCTGGAACAGCATCCAGAAGGGATTAATACAAAATCAAGAGGTTTTTCGAGTTTTTTCACAACATGTGTTTGAAAATAAAAACTATTATAAGAATATCCGAGAAGAAATACGAAAAAAGGGAAAAGAACGAAATCTAAAAATTTTGGATGCTTTCTAAAACTCTTTTCTTGATGATTTCAGAGTGTATTTTTAGAGTCAACTACTAGTAGCATTTAAATAGAATAACTCTATTACTCCAAAAATCCTTTCATAGAAAAGGAATTAAGCATAAGTGATACGTATGGCCAAAGCACGTGCACGGACGACCACTAGAAAAGTCAAAGATCGATGGAAAGCAAAAAACTGGTACCAGATACTCGCACCATCGTTATTCAATAACGTTCCAGTTGCTGAAACCTTAGCAGAGAATCCAGATTCCCTAATTGGCAGGGTTACAGAAGTCTCACTACAAGACCTTACTAACGATTTTCGAAAATCCCATATTAAACTTCTTTTCACCGTCGATAAGGTGGAACAAAACACGGCTCATACCCAACTCAAAGGTCATGTGCTCACCTCAGATTACCTCCGACGGATGATCAGAAGAAGAAAATCCCGCGTCGATGGTGTATTCGACACACAAACCAGAGACGGAGCACTTCTGCGAGTAAAACCTTTTGCTATTGCAGAGAAACGAATTCAAAGTTCACAGAAGAAACTCATCAGAAACGTGATGAATGAAGTTATCAGTAAAGAAGCTAACGCAAAAACACTCAACGCCTTTATCAGAGACTGCCTTGATGGAAAAATCGGCAGTGAGATCTATAAACATTGCAAAATTTACTACCCAGTAAAACGTATTGAAATAAATAAAACAGAAATTATTCGATTACCGACGGTGATTATTGAAGATGAAAAACCACCTGAGAAGGTAGAAGAAGAACCAAGTAAACCGAAAGAACCAAGCAAAGAAGAATCAGAATTACCGTCTGAAGAAGAACTCATTGAAGAAAAACCAAAAGAAGAGCAACTGAAGGAAGAAAAAGAAGCGCCTGTCGAAGAAGAACTTACCGCTGAAGACAGGGAGATGGTAGAGAAACCTAAGAAAAAAACGAAAGCGAAGACAACAGCCAAGAAGAAATCAACTAGGAAGACGACGACAAAGAAAAAGAAAGAAGTAACACCTGAATAATCATCCCTCCAAAAGCATACTTTAATATATTTGGTTTTATATTTTATAACAGTATGATGCGTAAGGAGAAAATACTACCATGTCTTCTCATTTTTATCCTTGTTATCTCTAGTGTTGGTATTCCTATAGGTAAAAGCTGCAAAGACATTGTGATAACCTCTGCAGCAACTGCAGGTGATTATAGTCTTCTTTTAAAGGTTCGAGATCCCAGTAGATCGGGTCTGCAAGTACTCTGTCGCGTTCCATCAGGTACACGCTATGCGTATCATTATCCGTGGACCGGAAAACCCTGGGATTTTATTGTAACCCATACATTTGTAGGCGTCGCAACACAAGGAGACACGCTTCCGAATATCGTTAAAGCAGGTATGGTTCTTACTGACGCGGGACTTGCGTTTGGTGATGCAGATACGCTCTCATACTGGGTAAACCCGAC
Source organism: uncultured archaeon (assembly GCA_902384685.1). Taxonomy (GTDB): domain Archaea; phylum Thermoplasmatota; class E2; order DHVEG-1; family DHVEG-1; genus SM1-50. The sequence goes on from CABMCU010000058.1 coordinate 14,349, forward strand.
AAAAAATGCATGGGATGATTTTGATTGGATCAGGTACGCATGCCAGACAGCAGACAACGAGAACGAAGCAATTAATCTATTGACCACAGAGGCGATAGATCAATTGCATGCGACCGGGGTTTCTGAGAACTTGTTTTTGGTAGGTCCGCAACGAGCAGTCATCATTGAAGCAGATGCAGTACGCCACACGATACATGATATCAATGATGTCTTTGTCATGTCAAATTATGCAAAAGATCTCTGGCGAACACAACTACTCAGATCATTACCGATTGCATCTTCATTTGAAACAGAGAAAGAAACATGGTTGCAATGTGGCTCTATTGTCCACCTTGAATCTATCTGCGGGGTGAAAATCATTCAAATAACAGAATCCTCGATTACTGCCCGGGTGGTTCCATCGTTTGCTTTTAAGCAATCTGGACTAGACAAGGATGTAACGATTTATATAGGAGAGCGAGCTACCATTGGACCATATCGTGTCCAACTTCTGGACATCAACGGGAATGCTGCAAGGATATCAGTCTGTACATCAGCATATGCATGGGAACAAGAACTTTTGTCACATATCCAACCTTTGAGTGGAACAATCACGATTAAAGATTTGATAAGTTGGTCGCGATTTCACTCAGCAGATCTCAATGGATTGAGACCTATGTGTGAGGATGCGGTTGTATATGAAGCAGCTATGATATTCAAAATACCAGAAGAACACGCGAACCTCTTAAGCAGTGGTTGGTTTGCTGCAAACCATGCCTGCACCTCGATTTATGTTCCTGTTCATATCTGCGATAACGATATCTATGATCCGTACCAGACAGGGGAAGCCGCTGCTCTTTCTTTAGAGCTCCTTCATCACTATGGTCATGGAACATTAACATCTGTGTGCAAGAACGTTGAAGATGTCTTCCTTTCAGAGAACGAGGCAAACGAAATACTTGCATATCAAATGATCCACAATGCTTCAGATATCATCCCCTTCCTTACCGCCATGGACCGGAGTATGCAGGAACAAGCGTTTCTCACCGAACAACTATGGCTATACGCACCAAATGCCTCACAAGGAATCATTGAAAATATTTGGATGGACAACTATACTGTTTCTTTTGAAAGAATGCAAAAAGCAATGTCTGTTCTGAAAAATATCTCAGGATCTGAAACCACGATGCGTCTATTAGGAACAATCGGGCTTAGCATATGCAAATCAAGGATAGATGCAGCATCCATTCATGGAATAAATTGTACGGATATTCAACAAGAGTATGAAGCGGCAGATCGTTATTTTAAATCAGGAGAATTTGCCCTAGGATTTATTATTCTTCATCGTGCATTCGATTCCTGTAATAATCTGATCAAAGAAGAAATAGAAATTTAACCACGCATACCTTTTTTGAGATCAAATCATATTCATCAAAAACGTTTAAAATAAGTTATGAGTTAGTGAGATGGGGATTTTTAGTGACAAAAGCAAGACAAATCATTATTATTGGCTGTGGCGCAAGTGGTGGAACCACCGCACAATTTGCACGAAAAACAGATCGAACTGCTTCTATTACTGTTTTTGAATCTGGGAAATATACACAATATTCAAAATGCGGGTTACCGTACGCAATTGCAGGAACCATCTCAGAGTTCCAGAACCTTATCGAATTTTCCGAAGACTGGTTTAAAAAAGAACATATCGACATCCATCTTGAAACATCCGTGGAAGAAATCAATTTCGAACAAAGGAGGGTGATTGCAAAAAAAGGCTCTGAACGAATTGAGAAGGAATTCGATGCCCTTATTCTTGCAACAGGAGCTAAGCCATGGATGCCACCGATACAAAACATCAAGAAAAATGGACAACTACTTCAAGGTGTGTATGTCCTTCGGACAATCAACGATGGAAAACAAATTCTTGCACAGATAAAAAAAGGAAAAAAAGCAACGATTATCGGCGCAGGTCTTATCGGACTTGAAATGGCAGATACACTCAATAAAAAAGGAATGAACGTCACAGTTATCGAAGCTCTTCCAACCATCCTTGCTAATACATTAGATGAGGATATGAGTGAACCATTACTCCTCGCATTACAGGAGAAGATTTCTGTTTATACGAATCATCTTGCGATTCGCGCGGAAGAACAATATGGCATCATCACCTCACTTATTATCAAGGAGAAAACGACGGGGGAAGAAAAGAAAATCCAAACAGATCTTCTCATCATCGCAGCAGGGACAAAACCAGAAACCACTCTAGCAAAAACCATCGGCTGTATCATTGGAAAAACCGGTGGCATACAAGTCAATGAAACATCAGAGACATCAGTGAAAAATGTATACGCAGTCGGTGATTGTACCGAATATAGAGATTATGTAACCAACGAACCACTTGGAATTGGGTTGGGGAGTATTGGTGTACGACAAGGTATCGCTGCTGGTGTTAATGCTGCGGGTGGAACCTATGTATTACCACCTGGTGTTCTCTTAACGAGAACATCAGAGTTTTTCGGGATGGAGATTGCTGCAGTAGGACCTGTGAAACAGAACTGCCTCCAACTCCCTGTCGTTTCCGGCAAGTATAAAGGATCCTCTCGGCCGGATTATTTCCCTGGAGGAGAACCTATTGTGATAAAAGTGAGTGCCCATGAGAAAACCGGATGTATTCTGTCTGCTCAGGCAGTGGGCAGCAACGCAGCTCAACGAATCAATACGCTTGCCTGTGCTATCCTTGGTAGGATATCAGTTGAAGAGTTTCGAAAACTTGAAACAGCGTACGCTCCACCGATTGCACCAACCCTTGATACGGTCACCCTCGCCTGTGATGTTGTTTCTCTAAAACTCGCACGAAAAAGAAGGTAAGTATGAGGGTTTTGCATCTTGCGGATACCCATCTTGGCTATTCTGCATACCGAAAAGCAACGGAAGAGGGTATCAACCAAAGGGAAATAGATGTATATGATGCGTTCACCCAATGTATTGATTACGCAGTAAAAACAAAACCTGATCTTGTTCTTCATGCTGGTGATCTCTTTGATTCGGTTCGGCCAACAAACCGGGCGATTACGGTTGCCATTCAACAAATACTAAGGTTATCAAAAGAAAACATACCGTTCATCGTCGTCTCTGGGAACCATGAGACACCTAAACTTAGGGAAACTGGAAATATTTTTACTATCTTTGAACATCTGGATCACGTTTACCCAATCCATGACAATCGGTATGAAACCGTTTCTTTACAAACCAACAATGAAACAGTTATGATCCATGCGATTCCTCAGTGTCAAAATCCTAAAGAATTTGATGTGAATTTTAAAAAAATAGCGCTTGATAAGAAAATTGATTATAACTTACTTGTAGCGCACGGTGCGGTCGCAGGGATAAAGGAATTCAAAATGAATGAGTTCAACGAACTATTTATTCCCCTGAAGAATATTCAACAAGATTACGACTATATCGCCCTTGGTCACTATCATATGTACACAAAACTACAGGAGAATGCTTTTTACTCTGGATCAACTGAACGTTTGAGCTTTTCCGAGGCGGGAAATCAGAAAGGATGCCTGGAAATTGACCTCGGGCAAAAACTTAAACACAGGTTTATTCCTGTGAATATACGAAGTATGGTGGACGTTCCTCCCCTCGATTGTTTAACGCTTAGCGCTGAACAAATAGTAAGGAAAACAAAAGAAGCCATCTTGTCGATTGAGCCAAAGGATAAAATCATACGCATCCGTCTTGAGAACATCCCCGCACATGTTCAACGAGGAATAGATTTTCATCAGTTACGAACATTGAGCAAAACCGCGGTGCATTTTGAGATTAAATCATCTTCTTTGAAAGCTGATGAAACCGCCCTGTCCGAGGGATATAAGATGGCATCACTTGCAGATGAATTTGAGAAATTCCTAAATACCCAACCGTTTTCTGAAAAGGAAATGTTACTGAAACTCGGCTTATACTACATTCATAAGAGTGAAGAACAAGATGATTCAGCATGATACTCAAATCAATTTCCCTGAAAAATTTCCGTAAATTCAAGAATGTCTTCATAGAGTTCCCTGACGGCGTCACCGGTGTTGTTGGGTTAAACGGGGTAGGGAAATCAACCCTTTTTGAAGCATTCGCCTGGGTTCTTTATGGACCTGTTGCGACACGTACAGCAGTAGATCAAATAAAACGGGAGGGTGCAGCACCTTCGGATCCGTGCCGTGTCGAAATCGAGTTCATTTTCGATGACGATACCTATCGAGTAGTCCGAGAAATGAGCGGAAAAAACCTGTCAGCATCTGGGATTGTGACTGTGAACGGAAAGATAGCTGCAAACGGTGCAGAACTCGTCAGTAAATTCATACAAAGGAAACTGGGGATGGACTGGAAGTCATTCTACACCTCAATTTTTGCGAAACAGAAGGAATTGAACACGTTATCATCCATGAATCCAAGTGAACGACGACATCTTATATTACGGATGCTGGGTATTGATGCAGTCGATGATATCCTCAGCGAGATTAGGTCAGACACAAAAGAAAAAAAGAACCTCGTTGAAAAATTGGGATTTGACTTATTGGATGCGCACGGTACTGAAAAAATAACGGTGTATAATCAGGAATTACAACTCCTTGAAAAAAAACAAAAAGAACTTGTGAAGCAAATAGAAGAACAAAAGGAAAAGCGTCTTTCAATTGAGGCAGAACTTCGTCAAATAAAAAGAGATTATGATACAAAGAAACAATCGTACGAAAAAATCTACGCAACCAAAGAACAACTTGAGGAGAAAAAAAGCAGATTTGAAAAGAAACAATCTGTAGGAGAAGATATAAAAACCTTAGAAAAAACGCTTCATGAACGACAAGCGATTCTTAAAATACAAAACGAGAAACTCACGATGTTTAAAAATCTAGAAAAAGATCTTCAGACCCTGGAACAACAACAGCAAAAAAACCATGATTCCATCCAGGCTATGGTTAAGAAACAGGAACAGAACAGAACACTGATGCATCGGCTTGAAGAGGATATCAAAGCGTTGACGACAAAGAAACAGCATATTGAAAAAATGGGACCACAAGCAAAATGCCCGACCTGCGAACGAGTACTCGGTGAACAACAACACACCCTCCTCAAACTATATTTAGAAGAACTCACAAAGAAGAAATATGATAACCAGAAGTTAATTGATGCTGAAAAAAAATTTACGACCGAGTATGAACGACTATCTCGAGAAAAACAAGCATTGCAGAAGAAAACCATCTTCCTCCATGGCCAAGTCGTTGATCGAGAGCGTCTCCAGACCACATTACACAATATCTCTGAGGAGATCCAACGGGAGATACAAAAGTTGGAAATTAAGAAAAAAGAATTAAAATCAATCGGTACCATAGTGTTTGATGAAAAACAATATCTGCTGATACGAACAGGAATTAGTGAAGCCTATAGAAACTATCAAACATCACTAGCGAAACTCAACATCATTAGAGAAAAACATCAGTCGATAATTTTAAAGCAGAAAGAACAAGAGGGCGACAAAAACCTCATCAACCAAAAAATAAAATCGATAGAGAAAAGCATCGAGGAGCAACAGAAACTTATAAAAAAACTCGGAGACGAACGACGTGATGTCCAACGCCTCAGCATACTCTCCGAAGTCATGGATTCCTACCGAACATACCTCATATCACAGATTCGGCCAACTCTATCCTCTCATGCATCTGAACTTTTTGACGAGCTTACCGAAGGAAAATACTCACAAATCGAGCTGGATGAAGACTATAACCTCCTAGTGTACGATCAGGGGCAACCTTATCGCATTGAACGGTTCTCCGGAGGAGAAGAAGATCTGGCAAACCTTTGTATTAGACTGGCTATTTCTGAGATTATCACTGAGCGCGCAGGAAGTATCTTTAATTTTATTATTCTTGATGAAATCTTTGGCTCACAAGATCAGATACGGAAACAAAACATCATTAAAGCACTAAATAGTTTCTCTTCAAAATTTCGACAGATCTTTTTGATTACGCATGTCGAGGAAATCAAACATTTTACTGAGAATACAATGACAATATCAGAAGATGACAGTGGAATTAGTACGATAAAAGTAGAATAAAAAAAAAAAGATGGGGGTTTATTTTCTAAACCGCAGTTTTCGCTTTGGCCGTTCAATAGAGTCTGGTTGCATCTCTTGAGATGCTGAAAATTCGACTTCCTCGTCTGTGCTAATCGGAGCAGACTCAATGATGTTACTATGTTTCAGGTTTTCCACTGAATCAAATAGTTTTGCAAAAAGTCCCTCGTTAGATTCGAACCAGTTCTGCCAGCCTCGGAGATCCTCTTTTAGTTGCTTATTCTCCGATTCAGTCTCCTCATACAATCGGAATAATTTCGTGAGCCGTTCTTTTTCTTTGTCAAGCTCAGTTGAGGTTTCTTCAAATTTCGTTTTAAACTCGGCCAACTGTTCAAATCCACGGAGCTCCTCAACTTGTTTTTCTAGTCCACCGATGACGTCATCCTTTGTTATAAGGTCTCTGCGCATACTATCAATAGTGGTATCCATTTGGGTTCGAATGTTATCGAATCTCATCACTTGCTGTTTCATATCTTCCATTTGCTGGACATCTTGCTCTCGCTCATTTATCTTCTCAGTTAGTGTCTGAATCCGTGCAGTTGCATCTCGTTCAAACTGCATGTGAACCTGCTCGGTATTACGTAGTTTCTCTTCGAGTTCCGCAGCTCGTTTCTCCTGTGCAGACAATGATTCCTCCTGGTTTTTATAGGCATCCCAGAGTTTCACCAGTCGTTCTTTTTCTTTCTCAAGCTCTACACTATAGCGTCGTGCTCCCTCTGCTGCTTCTTCCCGTCGTCGTTCCGATTCAGTAAGGCGCTGTTCAAACGAGCGAATCATGGAGTCCATTTGATTCAATCCGTCGAGATTTAGCATACTTTGGATTTTTGAAAGATCATCCATGCTTTTAGAAAATGAACTTTTTACGGAACCAAGTTCAGATGATGCTTCTTGTAGTCGTTCCATAAATGAGTTTGCTGAGCCTTTTATACTTACATTATCTTCTGTTTCTTCAACCATTATTCATGCTCTCCCAATAAATTAATTCTAGTCAATGCGAATAATGTCTAGCTATTTAAGCGTTATTATTTTTTTTCACTAACCATATTACAAAAATAAGTTTGCAAAAAAATCATCAATTTATGTATGTCTCCCTGATTGTTTATCTATTAATATCAATTTCTTTGATTTATCTATATTATTCTTGCCTTTGATTTTTTTTTGTTTTTTATTAATGCTGCACAATTTAGTAAAATTTATATAGTAAATAGGATATTATTATATCGAAATAAAAAATAAGTTAATAAAGGGGAGTAGAAACATTATGCCAAAAATATCGATTAATGTCTCTGATTATATGTATTGGAAATTACTTGGAAGCGGTGAAAACGTTTCATATATTGTTCAGCTCGCGTTAAGGGATTATTGGAGAGAAAGTCGAAAGGAAAAAAAGGAATAACAAAGTAACACGTCTTCATTCCAAGCACCAAATTCTTCTATAATTTTTTAACTTTTTTTCTATTGACTAATAGAATTGAATTTAAACGAAAGTGTTTTATTTCATATTGATATTAACGTCAATAGCATCATAATGATTAATGAATCATTTAATAGGTGGTATTGAGGAGAGTACACAAAATGAGAGGTAAAAAAGGACTGAAAAATATAAACAAAAATAAAAACAATCTCATCACTTTTACCCTTTTTCTTAATATAATCGAAAATAATGAAGCCATTCCAAAACAAAAACAACAGCTTCTCAAACCGAAAGAAAACAAAAAACTAGAAAAGGAACAAATGCGACTCCGACGGAGTGAGATACGACAAGCACGCATAGAAGAACGACTCCGTAAAAAACAAGAAAAACGCGTACTAAAAATAAAACTCGGTTCAAAAACAAACAGAATTGATGAGAAGTCACATGAGCAAAAATTAGTATTAAAAGAAAAACAAAGGAAAGACTACAACGAAATTGTAAAACAATTAGATTCCCCTGAAAAAAGCACTTTTACAGGTGGTTTAAGAGATAATAAAATAATTAACGAAAAAAAAGGATTTGGATGGAAAGGACTTGGTTCAAGAAGGATTCTTTTTGATAATGAACGAAAAGAATATCTCTACGAGGTTATCGAACCGCAATTGACTGAAAAACAGGAACAAACAAAAAACAAATTGATTTCTTTATTCAAGAAACATGCTGATATCGATGTGTATGAAGGCGATGAAAAGACTAAATGGGAGATACTAGAAAAAGCCTTAGAAAAACTTCTTCAAGAGAAACAAATCAAATTACATAAAACAGAGAAAGATATTATTTTATATTATATTTTCCGTGAATTTGTTGGATACGGACGAATCGATATTTTAATGCACGACCCAGATATAGAAGACATTTCATGCGATGGTCACGAAATCCCTATCTTTATTGTACATAAACAGTATGAGTCCATCAAAACTAATATTATATATAAAGATGCAGACGAGTTAGATTCATTTGTCGTGAAATTATCACAGATGTGCGGGAAACAAATATCTGTGTTTGAACCTGTCGTTGATGGTAAACTATCAGATGGATCACGTTTACAAGTCACACTTGGTCGAACGATTACAATGCTATCGACCTTTACCATCCGAAGATTTCGGGAAGACCCTATGACCCCAATCGATCTTCTTAACAATAATACAATGTCTCTTGATCTTGCAGCATATTTTTGGTTAGCCATAGAAAAAGGATGTAATATTTTATTCTGTGGCGGGACGGCCACAGGGAAAACAACGATGCTAAACGCTCTTTCACTTTTTGTGCCATCGTCCTATAAAATTGTCTCGATTGAGGATACAAGAGAAATTAATCTCCCCCATGAAAACTGGATTGCTGGAACAACGCGATCAGGATTTACTTCGACAGAAGCGCTTAAAACCAGTCGGGATATCGACATGTTCGATCTTATTCGAGTCGCATTGCGTCAAAGACCACGTGTGATCATTGTAGGGGAGGTTCGAGGGAAAGAAGCCTACTCATTATTTCAAGCAATGACAACAGGTCATCTGTCCTATTCGACAGTACATGCAAGTGATATGCACACCCTCATCCAGCGCCTTGAGAACCCCCCGATCTCCTTGCCCCGCGCTCTGTTAACGTCCCTTGATATGATTGTATTTTTAAATTCTGTTGTTGTAAAGGGAAATCCGGTTCGACGTGTTACAAATGTTACAGAAATCATAGAATTAGATGCTGGGACAAATCGTCTGGTTACGATGACTCCTTTTGAATGGGTCGGAGGAGGTAATGATGACCGATTCCAAAACAATGGCGCCAGCAGAATTCTCTATAAAATCAGAGTTGAGAACGGATGGAGTGACGAAGAACTTCATAAAGAACTGCAAAATCGCATTCAAGTTCTCGAATGGATGAGAAAGAAAAACTTACGGTCATACATGGATGTTGGAAATGTTGTTGCAACCTACCTGAAAGATCCAACATCAATAATGAAAAAAACTATAAGGGATTGATAATGGCATCTACAACCTATTCAGAAATTTCACAAAAAGTATTAAAAAGAACAATCTCCAAAATACCCGATGAGATACAGATAGAACGAAACCTTGAGTTGGAAAAAGCAGGAATTTCAATAGACTATACACAATATTATGCGATGATACTTTTTAGTCTTATCCTTGGTTGTATTTCCTCATTACTCATCACTTTTTTTATTTATTTTCTGTTTCCATCAACATATTCTCTCCTTCTTTTCCTTCTCCTGCCAGCACTTGTCGTAGGTTCCATTGGTCTTTTCTTTTTATATTATCCGGGATATCGTATTAAAAGAAGAGCGTATAATATTGATCTGTTTTTGCCCTATGCTATTAATTTCATTAACTCAATGGCGGTTGCGGGTATCTCCCCATCAGAGATATTCACTACGTTAGCCTCAATTGATTTATACGGTGAATTGCAGACAGAAACGAAAAAAATTGCGAAAGAAATCAGTATCATGAATGTTGATAGCATCACTGCATTAAAACATGCTATTGAGATTTCTCCCTCAAGAAAATTTCAGGAGTTTTTACAAGGAATCATTGGTACCATTCAATCAGGGAGTGAATTGCATATCTATCTGCAAAATTCTGTCAATAAACTTATGGACGAGGATTATGTGGCAAGACAAAAGGATCTTGATCTTCTCGGAGTTATTGCAGAGATTTTCGTTACATGCGCAATCGCCTTCCCGATTTTCCTTGTCATTATCCTGACTGTCTTCGGTTTTTTCAGTAGCTCATCTGTCAGCTCGATCTTAATTCTCAATATTTTTTCTCTTCTTGTCATGCCGCTTATTTACGCTGCCTTTTATATCTTGATCCGGTCAACCAGTCTAGAAGACTTAAACAGAATATATTCTAAAGAAACTCTTACTTTTCGGCAATATTTGAAAGAAAACGAGGCACCTATAACGATATTACTTCTCTGTTTCTTTATCGTAGTAATTTCCTATGTTGGTCTTCGTGTTATGGATTATTTAGGGTATATTAGCTTTACGTTTTATCCACAGCTCGATTTCCTCTTCTTAGCTATTTTAATTCTGATAGGCCCGATCGGTGTATATAACTATTTTGAAGCACAAAAGAAGAAACAAATGCAATATCGATTACCTAATTTTCTGATTGAAGTCAGTGATTCGCTCTCCACTGGTGCAACAATTTTTGATTCGATAAAAGTAGCCTCAAAATCACACTATGGGCGATTGTCCCCAGAAATCAAAAAAATGCGATCTCAACTCTCATGGAATATCTCTGTAAAAGAAATCCTCATCGACTTTGCCAATAGAATGAAATCAGCAATCGTTCATCGAATCATCATTAGCCTGAATAAAGGATTGGTAATGGGTGGAAACACGCCAAAGATATTCAGAGCAGCAGCCATCGAAGTCGGCCAAGTGAATCGACTAGAAAACCAACGGAAAGCCGCAATGTCAATTTATACGATCGTGATCCTCGTTTGCTTTTTTGTTTTATTAGCGATCATTATCATTATGAACCTTACTATTTTCAAATCCTTTTTCGACTTACAAGATAAACAAGTAGGACAGATGGCAGGAGTAGTCTTTCATAAAATCGATAAAATGGAGTTAAAATATTCAATGTATTCTTTTGTCTTTGTTCAAAGCATCGGTGCTGGTATATTAGCTGGTTTTATGATGGATGGAAAACTATCTTCAGGTATCAGATATAGTTGTATACTAGGTATTATATCCTTTATCATCTTTAAATTGACGTTCTAACACACGAAGGAGAACCTATGACAAAGAAGAGACGTTCGAGCCAAGCAGTATCTGAAGTCCTTGATATTGTATTATTGTTAGGAATCACCATCGGTTTATTTGCTTTCCTGAATTACATTGTCTTCTCTTATTCTTTTCAACCCTCCGCTCCTTCAGTGAACCTCGTGGGATCAATCGACAAAACAAACGGAATTATAACCATTGAACACAATGGCGGAGAATCTCTCGATGGAAAAACACAAATAATAATAACGATAGGATCAGATACTACTCCAAGTAACGTAATTGATCTATTAAGTGATACAAACGGGGACGGAAAATGGAATTTTGGTGAAACCGTGCAATTTCCTTACTATGGAGACACAACTAGTTCATATATTCGAGCTATAGTAATAGATCCTTCAACAAATACTCTTATATTATCAGCAGTACTACAACAAGGATCTACAGCTTCAGTAATCACTAACGATCCGCCAACCTTTACAAGCCCCGATCCAACAGGAGGAGGGATTCCAATTACGACGACTTTGCTAAGCATCACGATTCAGGATCCTGAAGGGGATCCCTTTAGTTGGACGATAACTACCTCGCCGAATATCGGGACAAGTTCAGGGAATAATGAGCTCAACGGAACTAAAACCTGCACCATCGCTGGACTCGCCGACTCCACCACATACACCTGGACTGTAAAAGCCTTTGATGGGCACCACTGGACCAACAAAAACTATATCTTTATTACGAGTAGCTGTCCAGTGACAGATACATTGGTAAATACGATCAGTCCATATTTAGTATCCGTTAATCCGTTCATGATTACATCCACTGGTGATTCTGGTTTAGATAGTGTTACCTTGCATTATCGATGGAGCGATGATAACAGTAGCTGGGATGGTGGAAATTCGTCTTGGAATAATGATACAGTTGATTGGAACGGCCCGAATAAGGATAGTAGTGCAGATAAGGGAATAGAAACAAACTTCATAAATGTCCAAGGTACATCCCCAGATACAAATGTGATGATATTGCAGGAGGCTAATCAAGGTTGGAGTTCTGGTAGTGAGAACCTGAATGTAAATAATTTTGATAACACAGCTAAGGGCTGGTCTGCAACTACTACTCCCCCATATCTTAATGCTGATGATTCTGAAAATGTTTTCACTCAATCTAATGGTGCAACAGAGGCATGGTTTAATTTCTCGGACACAACAGGTCCGAGTGCTGGTGTATATTCCGTTATCTTGTATGTGAAGGCATGGGGTGACGGTAATGACTGGGTGAACCCATACATAGATTATACTGGTGGTGCTGGTTCAGACATGGGTGATTTCGGTAAGCATTCATCTGAAAGCACTTATGACAGTATAAATCTTGGAACAACATTTACTCGAGCTCAAGTCAATGCTATGCGACTTAAGCTTATTTATACAAGATCACCTCCAGCTAGCAATCTTTTTGTAGACCATGCTTATCTTGCTGTTTCTTGGAATGCTGTTACCGATTATGAACTCAATACGGAATATCAGTTCAACAATTCTGCATATAATAGAGACAATGAACAGATTTGTTTTTACTTAACAGCGGCTCCAACTGAAACATTAGTAGTAAGTTATTATAACGCGGGTTGGGTAAGTCTTGGCAACATTGTTCATACTGGATGGACTAATTTCACTGCAAATGGACTTACGAATGTTACTTATAATATTCAGATTAAAGATCAGAACCAAACGAATGAAATAACTCAACACACTTGGACTATTGATGTAATCATGCTTCACACATGGAATAGTACTGGGGGCTCCCATGGGCAAAATTGGGCCATTTGGTCTGACGCGAACAACCCTGATACATCGACTCCGTGGAGTTGGAATTTTAACTTCCCGAAAGGTATCGGATATTATGAGTTTTATAGTATAGGCAAATGTGGGGGCAACATCGAAACCGCTCCTGTAAGTGCTGATGCGAGATGTCAGAAAACGTAGAAAGGAGAGAGTAGATTATAATGAAAATGTCAATAAAGAAAACAACAGACAATGCAGTAGTTGGTGTTATCACTGCGATATTACTCATAGGTCTTATCGTTGCGATCATCTCACTTATTCAAACAATGTATATTCCAAAAATCATGGAACAGCGTGAAGCAGACCATATGGATAAGGTAGCAGAACAATTCACAGATCTTACTGCTGTAATCGACACTCAAGCAGCCAATCCAACAAACACCATGCCTATCGCAACGTCGATTACGCTCGGGAGTAAAGAATTACCATATATGTTATCAACTAGAGCATATGGCACATTAGAAATTTTGGATAAGGCGAGTTCGATTACTATTATCGGCAATCCATCTCACCTGCCATTTAAAATTGGTAGAATTACCTATTCATCAATGAACGCATATTTTCTTAATCAAAATTATTCCTATGAGGCTGGGGCATTGATCGTTAGTCAATTGGAGGAGGGAAATTTGATGATGATTCGACCTAGTTTTTCTGCTGCAATTAATAGTTCGACGTTAGACATTTTTTTTGATGTTGTGAACATTACCAGTATTGGTGAGAAGACTATTGCCTCTGGTTTTGGCACATATCCGATACAAACAGAGTTTTATAATACGACAAATTTCACTTTTGCTGATGTTACTAGTATGACTATTACTACCCCATTTTCGAATGCCTGGTATTTTTTTATACGAAGCTCATTTATAGGAGCAGGTATAAATGAAAATGATTTTCACCTTCCACCGCCTATAGGGCAGGATCTTGTATTAGATGGTTTTTCATCATCTGATTTTAGTTCCGTACGGGTTATATTAAAAATAATTAATATTCGAGCCCAAATCGGCCCTGGTTGGGTCCAGCAAAATCATTAATACAAGGGAAAAAGATTATATAAATAGAAACTTTAATATACCAACAAATTTAATTATATTCATATTAAAATTAATAAATTGTTGTATATATGGGGATTATTTATGAAAAATTCACGAAGTAATGAGGCGATTTCTCAAATAATCGGTGAAATAATTCTTTTAGCAATAACGGTCACTTCCGTATCAGTCATAGCTATGCAAATATTATCGACACCTGGACCTCAAGACACAACCATTGTTACCATCATTGGAAAAATAGAAGGAGGACACCCTGTTTTTGAACTTCAACGTGGAGAAAATTTATCACGTGATACAAAACTCATTATAAATATATCGGAAAGATATAACTACAGTGAATATACTCTTTATGATTTTCAAAAATATATACACGACCAAAAGTGGAATATTGGAGAACAAATTATCCTCCCACAAGGAAACATTACAGGATTAAACGATAATGGACCACGAGTAGAGGCAACAATAATTGATACAAAAACCAATGCAATTGTCTTCTGGGGGATCCTTCAAGAAGGCATCATTACACGATATAAAGGAGGGATATGGCACTTCAACGAGTCATACTGGAGCGGTATCTACCATGACGTCAATGATAGCTCTGGAAATTCAAATCATGGTATAGCAAAGCCCTTTTTTAATAAGCCAAAAATTATTAATGGTATCGACAAAAATGGTGGATATTTTGATAAAACAAATTATATCGAAGTCCCTACAAAATGGTCTATCAACATAACCGATCATATAACCGTCGCAGCATGGATGAAACCGTACACCTCAGATTTTATATCTTATACTTCAACATTACCGAATAAATTTGGTTTTACCCCCTATATTATAAATGTCGCAGATAACATTTATGCGATAATAAGTGAAGAGCAAGGATCTGCTGGTTTGTTACAAACAATGAATATCACTTCAAATGGAGAAAATGTTACCATTATTCCATATCATGGCGAAGCCCGCTTCGGATATGCACAAGGAAATCAACGAAACCTCCGACCAATAATTACTAAAATAAAAGAAAAAATACTTAATACTCCTTCAATGGTACTAATCGCCTATAATAATAACTCTGGGGGGAATAAGTTTTTTACGGAATTAAGAACCTATAATATTTCAAATAATGGTTCTATATATTATACAAAAAATTACCTCACGCTTCCGGAACAGGGCCCGAGTAATGGTAACCGACCAAATCTACAAAAAATTACAGATACCCTCTGTGTTATAGCTTACCAGACAAATAACGGAGGAGGTATCATAAAAACACTAACAATATCATCGAATGGGACAATAACGCCCACAAATTACAATTATCTAGAACCTACTTTATCTGAACCTAACTTTTTCCCTATTAATAAGAACATTTATGGCCTTGCATATCGTGGTTCCTCAAATAAGGGTATTATTAAAACATTTAATTTCAACAACTCCACCGGATATATCACAAATATTAGCTCGTGGAATTATTCTGAAACTGCGGCATTTCAACCTTGTGTCAGACATGTTTCAGG
Organism: uncultured archaeon; assembly: GCA_902384685.1. Taxonomy (GTDB): domain Archaea; phylum Thermoplasmatota; class E2; order DHVEG-1; family DHVEG-1; genus SM1-50. The sequence goes on from CABMCU010000058.1 coordinate 30,069, forward strand.
GAATATTTTTGCAGTAGTATACAGAAGTGATACTGCTAAAGGAATTGTAAAAACTTTTGAAATTTTACCGAATGGTCGTTTTGGACCGACACCGGAATACAAAAATATTACATTAGCAAAAGTTAATTGCTATACTCCATGGATAGTTCACGATGTTGCTGATACTTATTCTGTTGTATATTCAGACCAAGATGACACCGGAAATAATGCAGGATGTAATGGATATTATATTGAACTTGAATTAGGAAAAAATGGTTCTATTAAAATAACAGATTCTGGAAAAACATTTGAACAGGAGAGGTGTTATTCTCCAATAATTCTACCCATAAATGAACATATTTTCGTCATTGTCTACAAAGGACCGAGTGGCGGTGGATCTGGTCATCCAGGATGGCTAATAACAGTTGCGTATCCAGGAATGAAAGGCATTTTCAAAGGAGATGCCTTTTTTATTTCTTCAAATACAACCCAAGTTGAAGGAAGTATTAATAATGTTAAAATATATTATAATGATACTGATCTCGGCGAAAACTGGCATCATATCAGCTTAACGTACGATGGAACAAATATAATACTTTTTGTCCATGATATTAATGGTGGATTAATAAATAAAACCTCAAAATATTATCCGAATCATAAAATTACTCTAACCCCAATTGATTTATATTTAGGACGAAATTATTATGGATATATTGATGAGATAGCGATTTATGAAAAAGCTCTTAATGACTGTCAAATAAATTATATATCCCAACACCTACATGAGCAAAGAATGTTAGAGTATTATTTATTAGGAAATAATTGCTGGCCTATTTGGTAACCGGATGACGCTTGATCATTTATTCAATTTCAGAATAGATCTCTTTATTGGGATATACAACGATTCCTTTATCGGTAATGTTCATTGAAACGATCTTCTTCTGATGTTTAATTCCTCGCATTTTCAAGACTTCAATAGCGGTTTGTCTTGTATTCTGTCGTCTAATATTATAAATAACAATAACGCCATCTGCTAAAAATTCCTCGACACCGGTTGGTGAAAATACTTCTGGTATCTGCTGTGTTTCGGTGACAAGAAAGGTCGTCGCACCAATTTTTTCAAAAAACCTGAATAGCCGTTCGACATAAAATCGGTATGATTGTTCTTTTCCTTGAAACGTCGAGGAGATTGCAGTGAGCGAGTCAAGGACAATAATATCGGGTTTAAATCCCACGGTATCCGCAATGGAGAGAGGCTCTAATTCCATCAACAGTGGATCGACTTCCTTTGTCATCATCGCTTGAATATCACTACCACCTTTTTTATCATAATAATAAATCTCAGCAGTCAAAAATCGTTTTATTTTAAGATTACCAGCACTGATAAGTGCCTTGGGATTCCATCCAAAATCATTCATATGTTCTATCAGACGTTCCTCTGATTCCTCAAATCCCATAAAATAACATTTTTTCCCTCGAGACGCATGATGCGCAATAATCTGCAAACATAAATTCGTTTTTCCACTACCTGTGCCACCAGCAACAAGCACTGAAGATCCTTTCGGAATCCCATGGTCAAAAAGGTCATCTAATCCTGGAACACCTGTTGCTATATATTTAGAATCCTTATCATCCGTACCCACAATTTTCACCACCTATACATTTTTTTTTATGAATAAATTACGTAAGTATAGTCGTATAACCCTTAATATTCTTTTCTCATTTTTTCAAAAAAAATTCTTTTTTCAACGGATGTTTTTCTTAATGATAAAGATCCAGACAAGCATATAATCACCATTACTTTAGTAATAAATACATGACAGTGTTTCGTACCAACAAAGACGATATTTATTGCACTTCAGTTATTATGAGCCGCTAAACTAATAAACTATGATTTGTATACTATTCAATGAATATACCTACACGATTTGGAGATGGAATGGGATGGGAATACTCGAGAGATTTAGAGAAAGTAAGTTTTCAAAAATGATCCAAAAGATTTTTGGAAAGAAACACGCAAAGATCGGAATCTATGGACCACCAAACGTTGGGAAAACCACGCTGGCGAATCGAATTCTGCGGGATTGGACCGGGGATATCATGGGAAGTGTTTCTGAGGTTCCTCATGAAACACGACGGGCAAAATGGAAAAACAACATCAGGGTTGATAACGGCGGATCATCCTTGACGATGGATCTTGTAGATACCCCGGGGATTGCGACAAAAATCGATTACAAAGAATTCATGAACATGTACGGGATGACAAAAGATGACTCACGATTACGAGCAAAGGAGGCAACCGAGGGAGTTATCGAAGCAATCCGTTGGCTTGATGATATCGACGGCGTAGTCCTAGTCATGGATGCAACACAAGATCCGTTCACCCAGGTCAATGTCACTATCATCGGGAACCTCGAGGCACGGAATCTCCCTATTCTCATTGCAGCAAACAAAATCGATGCGGAGAACGCCAGCCCGGCGACGTTGAAATCCGCGTTTCCACAACATCCAGTGATTCCTATCAGCGCACTTACTGGATATAACACGGAGAACTTATATTCGATGATGGTGAAAGAATTCAGCAAAAAACGTCATAAACAGAGGAGGTAAGAACAATGGGGAAAAAAGAAAGTGGAATTGCATTCAATCTGATCTCCCATCAGAAACTTGAGAATCTCTCCTCCTCAGAAAAACTCGAATATATATTAAAAGAAGTCAAAGAGGGAAGAATCCTTGTCTTAGAACACGGTCTCACTCCGACAGAACAAACACAACTCATAGAACATACCATGAAAGAAATCAATCATGACACCTTCATCGGCATTGAGATCGGTGGATACGAAAATGAAAAAGTCGGGTTCTTCCAGCGGGTATTCGGTGTCGCGAAGAAACCCCGCATGACCGTCATCGGACCAGCACATCTCCTCAGGATGGTTCATAAAGATAATGACATGATTGAAACAACGATCATTCCTGGGAAAGGAGCAAATTAATGCCACATCAATGTCTCAAATGTGGCTATATCTTCGAAGAAGGATCTTCACAACTCTTGAAAGGATGCCCAGGATGTGGGGGAAACAGATTTTTTTTCACAAAACAACCACTCAATGAAACAGAACGCGACATCATGAGCAAGGAGATCGGTCAGGATCTCACCACCAGAATCATGGAGCTTGCTATCGAAAAAAACAAGAATGTGGCCAAAGGGACCGAAACCTGGATCAGACTGAAACCCAAAGATCTGCGAAAGATGATCGAAGACCAAATCGAACAAGAAAAACCAGAAAAAGAAATGAACCTCAGTGAACCAATAAGTGATGACCAAAGGACCGCAATCATTGAAAAAATCAAGGAGGAAGCAGATCATTCCGATACACCGGAGACCATCGAGGTAGAACAACCAGGGAAATACCATATCGACCTCAAAGGACTCCTGGAGAAAGAACCGATTGTCATCGAAAAAGATGGAACCTATACGATTCATCTGCCATCTTTGTTTAAAATGCATGAGGAAAAGAAAAAATAGATTCTAAATTTCCTCGGAAGATACTCTCCATTACCTTTTTATTGAAGTCAAAGATACAACTTTGGTGGATTTTATGAAATGGTACGATGAGGTTGAATATATCAGAAAACAAGCGATGAAAAACAACGAGTTTTTCGGCAACTCCCTGCCCATGATCGCGAGTGAAAATGTCCTCTCACCGTTATGTCGAGAAATGCTTATTACAGATTTTCATGGACGGTACGCAGAAGGCACCCCAGGAAACCGGTACTACGAGGGCTGTAAGTTCTTTGATCTTGTTGAAGAAAAAACCATGGAACTAGCAAAAAAACTATTTTCTTGTAGTTATGCTGATGTGCGACCGACCTCAGGAACCGTGGCAAATATGGCCGTGTTGAAAGCACTGATTAAACCTGGTGAGACCGCGACTGTTCTAGATACTGCGAATGGTGCTCATATCTCGTTTGGTAAATACGGTGCTGCAGGAGTCCGAGGTATTAACCTTGTCTCATTCCCCTTTAGTAATGAGGAAATGAACATCGATGTTGATGGTGCAGTCAAACTCATCCGACAGGTCAAACCGAAACTCGCGTTATGCGGTCAATCGGTGTTTTTATTCCCAACTCCGCTGAAACCCATAGCACAAGCAGCTCATGAGGTTGGCGCGTATGTGGTGTACGATGCGGCTCATGTCCTTGGTCTGATTGCCGGCAAACGATTTCAGGATCCGATTCGAGAGGGCGCAGATGTGATGAACGGGAGCACCCATAAAACACTACCTGGTCCCCAGGGAGGCATACTCCTTTCAGATCATAAAGCAGATCACGAGGATGATAAAGCATTCTTACGAAAACTCGGTTTCGGGGTCTTCCCCGGAGTGACCTCCTCATATCATCTACACCATGTTGCAGCAAAGGGAATTGCTTTTGCTGAACATCTCGAGTTCGGAGAGGCATATGCAGATCAAACCATTAAGAACGCGAAACGCCTCGCAGAAGCGCTCCATGAACAAGGGTTCAAAGTCTTCGGGGAGAAACTTGGTTTTACCAAATCACATCAAGTCCTAGTGGAAATCGGACCGGGAAAAGGAAAAGAATCATCGAAAACACTTGAGGAAGCAGGGATTATCACAAACATGAACATGATCCCCAGCGACGTCGATCCGCTTAATCCCTCGGGACTCAGGATTGGGACACCAGAGCTCACTCGTATCGGGATGAAAGAACAAGAAATGGTTGATGTTGCAACATTCTATGCACGCGCACTTTTGAAAAAAGAAAATCTTAAAAAAATCAAAGACGACGTGAAAGAATTCCGGAAAGATTACCAAGAACTCTGTTACTGCTTCAAAGAAGGTTTCCGGGGATATGACTACCATAAGTTGATCTAACATGTGGGTCGCACTCACTGGCACTCCAGGAACCGGAAAAAGTTCGGTTTCGACACGTCTACAGAAGCAAGGGTATACTATCGTTCGATTACATCAGCTTGCAAGAGAGAATAACTGCATTGATGGTATTGATAAGAAAAGAAACTCGCAGCTCATCGATGTGGACAAGTTGAACAAATCCATCAAGAAAAACTTCGCGAATGATGCACTCGTTTTTTTTGAAGGACATGTGGGCCATCTCCTTAAAACTATGGATAAGGTGGTTATTCTCCGTTGTCATCCTAAAGAACTAAAAAAAAGGTTAACGAAAAAAAAATGGAGCACCAAAAAAATCAAGGAAAACGTAGACGCAGAAACTATTGATGTAATCCTCTGCGAAGCAATTGAACAACATCCACAGAAAAATGTGTTTGAGATTGATACAACCAACAAAACCATGCAAGAGGTCGCTACAATCATCATAAAGATAGCGAAAAAAAACTTTCAACCGACAAAAACATATACCATAGGACAGATTGATTGGTCAGAGGAAATCTTCAAAGAGTACCCCACATAGGAGCAGAAATGGTATTGGATAGAACACGAGACCGAACAGATCCATTCCTAACTATGATCGCAAAGCGATTCACCCGTATTAACCCTAATCTCCTCACATGGTTTGCCCTTCTTTTTTCTGTGATTGCGGGAGGTTTCTTTTATTTCTCAAATCCAACAACTGAGTTACAGAACTTCTTTTTATTTTTTGCCGCTCTCTTTGTGTTGCTGAACGGATTATTTGATGCAATTGACGGAAAAGTCGCAAAATTAACAAACAAGGCCACAGCACGAGGAGATTTCCTTGACCATGCGCTTGATCGGTACGCAGACGTTTTCATTATTGGTGCTCTTGCGTTAAGCCCATGGTGCCGACCCCCCATTGGCTTACTTGCAATTATTGGTGTGTTACTAACCAGTTATATGGGGACACAAGCACAAGCTATCGGCTATAAACGAGATTACTCTGGATTGTTAGGACGAGCAGACCGTCTCACACTGCTCATCATATTTCCGTTTATTCAACATATTGCACTTCACTCTGCGCTTCAATTACCCTGGAACATCACGATAATAGAGTTGGTAATGTTGTATTTTGCGGTTGTTGGGAATATCACTGCGATACAGCGATTCTACATTACGTTACGATGGTTTCGAGGTGAATTTAGAAAAGGAAAAAAATAATCTTTTATTATTGTTACCATTAAAATCTTCGAATGTTATTTACGAAGCGAAAAAAATGAAGGGAAGCAGAAGAAATCTAAAACCTCAAATGTCTTGCAAAGGGATCGAAAAATAAAAAAGTGATATTAAAGAATTTTTATATTCTTTTTAGTAAAAGTAAGAATTTTTTGTATATTTGTTCTGAAGAAAAAATCAGGGGGACACCCTTGAAATCGCAATCGTTACACGTATATCCGCGGGCAAAATACGGTATCTTCGCATTTCCGAGTATCACCGAATGTGTGTTTTTGCTTCCACATAATGGACACGCTATAATTTCCATAATATCATCAATGCTATGTAATAGCATGGCATATATTTATACTTTATGCGAATTTAAGACTTCATTTCACATTTTTCATGGTTTTTTCCAAAAAATCGACTGATTCTTTCCTATCCATTTTTTGCCAAAAATTAAAGTAGAATGGAACGTTCTTTGTTTCGGAAAAAAAAATGAACACGAGCCAAAAGACCGCGATTCTTATTTCACTTGAAGACTCAACTTCAGAAATTATTCAACTTGCCAATACCCTCGGATATAAAATATTAAAAAAATTTATCCAGCACAGAACAAACCCAGATGTGAACTTTTATATCGGATGCGGAAAAGTAGACGAAATCAAAGAGTTCCTCGAGGATACAGAAGAATCAGTCGATCTTGTCATCGTTAACGGAGAACTCAAACCATCACAGTGGTTTTTCCTGGAAAAAAAGTTAGAAACCAACGTCTATGACCGTATTCGGCTCATTCTTGCTATCTTCGAAGAACACGCAGAACGACAGGAAGCACTCCTTCAAGTTAAACTCGCACAATTGCAATATGAACGCCCCTATGTCAGAGAACTGATCCACCGGGCAAAAGCAGGAGAACACCCAGGTCTCATGGCTGGAGGAGAATACCAGGTTGACGATTACTATGAGATGATCAAACGACAAACAAAAAAAATCAGAGAAGATCTCCAAAAAATCATGCAAAACAGAGAACTCCAGAGAAAAACCAGATCGAAAAGCGGATTCTACTCAGTCTCACTAGCCGGGTACACCAATGCAGGAAAAAGCAGCCTCATGAACCTACTTTCAGGAGAAAAAGTAAAAGTGGAAGAACAACTGTTCTCCACCTTGTCAACAACGACGCGAAGCATCACGGCGAAAAACAAAGAAAAAAAAATCCCTATTCTCCTTACTGACACCGTTGGATTTATCGAGAACCTCCCATCCTGCATCATCGATGCATTCCATTCAACACTCGAGGAAATCGAGCTTGCAGATGTCGTCGTCTTAGTTGTGGACGGCAGCGAAGCAAAAGAAATCGTAGAAAAAAAACTCCGCGTTTCACTCAATGAATTACGAAATATCGGCGTTGGCGCACCAATCATCATTGCATTAAACAAAATTGATTTAATCGAAAATAACTCCCTTGACATGCTCAAAAAGTATCTGCAACAAACCAGTATTGTTGAAGACTATGTCGTAGTAGATATCTCCGTAAAAAAACAGAAAAACATCGAGAGGTTACTCCAAACAATCTCTGAATCATTTCTCCATATGATGAAGATAACATTTCAACTGCCTCTAGAAGAAAAATCGCAGGCGTTTATCTCTCAGCTGTATGAAAAAACCAAGGTTATTCATATCAGATATAACGAGTTCATCACCGTGGAAGTTGAATGCAATGAGAAGATAAAAGAAAAGCTCATCGCAGCTTGCCGAGCTATAAATGGTGATGCCCTATAAAAAAAACAAAATCCTTATACGTCACATTGTATTCCATTCAAAAAGGGAGAATAACATTATGAACATAAAAAATAAGATAAATCTACAGCAATTAATAACAATGATAGGACTTATTCTTTTTGGAACCATCGGACGATATGTCCTTTTTGGAATGGGAGTCCAACCATTTCCGAACTTTGAAGTGATAATGGTCGTGACATTTCTCGCAGTAATGCTGATTCGATCACCGCTAGCCCTCATCGTTCCTCTTATAAGCATGATTGGAAGCGATCTACTGATTGGAAACCCGATTTTCGTGGGAAATCAAATGAACAGAATCGTACTATTTACATACTCCGGATTTGCCATCATCGCACTCATCAATTTATTCAACAAAGATCGACTCTGGAACGGATTCGGACAGCTACGCCTTAAGACGTTTGGTCTTGCCGCTGGACTTGGTGTCGGATTTGTCTTGCTCTATGATATTTGGACAAATATGGGCTGGTGGTACTTGATGTACCCCCATGACGTAACCTCTCTTGCAGCGGTATTCACTGCAGGATTACCATTCATGGTTTATCATATGATTTCCGGTGTTGTTACATTTATTGCGATCGCGGTACCGGTCATGACGTATATCACAATGAAAAAGGGCACATTACAACTACGTCCATTCAAGGTACCAACCATGCATAAGATACCAGCGGTTCTTATCGTTCTTGGTCTTGTGGTACTGTGTTTTACCGGGACTGCTATGAAGGTTCCACAAAAAAGTGAGCTATGGTTTGAGAAATCTGATCAAACCAGTGTTCGGATTGTTATTGTCGGTGATAATTGGATTATCAATGATAACCTCGTCGCCATAAAGGGAGACACTGTGTTTTCCATTTTAGAGCGATGCTCAGAAAAAAATGGGTTCTCCATCGACTCCACCTACTATGCACAGTTTGATTCCACCTTAATTAACTCAATCAATAACGATGTGGGGGGAACCAATGGAAAATACTGGCAGTATTATGTGAACGGTGAACTGGTAAATGTCGGTGCTGATAAATGTGTGATTACAAATGGTGACTCTCTCCGATGGAGCTTTGAGGTCCCACCGAGTCAATAGGAGATAAACACCTTTTTTTCTTTTTTTTAGGTTATTTCATCCAGAGTTCTAATTCTCTTCCGGATTACTGTGATCACGATGATGACAAAAAGAAATGCAAGGAAAAGACCTGATGTCACACCAACTAATTCGTATGATACGAGAAAATTATACGACCCATGAAGAAAAATTGCGAGGATAAAGTACGGTAACACTCCTAATAAGGATGAATGTTTCATGACTGTTTTTCCATATCCATATCCCGTCAATGCGGTCGCAGAAGCGTGAAGTAAACAACCACCAAAACTTCGTATTGCCATTAAAACCAAAAATGCTACAATTCCTTCGGATAAACTACTATATCCATACAGAAGATTTTCTGTCGCGGAAAAACCTAATCCTGCAACAGCTCCGTAGATCAAACCATCTTCTAATTCATCGAGATTATATCTTACGGATTTAAGTCGTAACGCGAGTGGTTTGGTGAACTCTTCAATAACTGGTGCGATGATCACCGCTGCAAGAAACGGAGTCATTTCTGTATCAGACGATGAATATGTGAACGGTAACTCAAATATGACTTCTAAGATAAACGCTGCGATGACAGCGATTGTTGCACCCCAGAGGAAACACAGAAAAATTGGTTTCCATTGTTCACGATTGTATCGTTCCCTGTTTCGTATCCAAATTGTATACAATAGAGGTGGGAGAAACGAAAGAAAGATGAGGAGTCCCCAGGTAAAAAGCGTCGTCATCACAAATATAAAACACACGAATGTTTATTATGTTTTTTAGAGTTTATAATAATATTCACCATTCTGTTTCTGCTGCCGATCCATATATGAATCTGGTTTATTGACTCGAGGTCGTTTGGTCTCCTCATCCCGACGGAAGGTGATATCAACGTTTTTCAAAAACCGATTCATTCCTTCATGCAGACTATACGGCCCCTTTGCATATCCGTGTTTCCCTGGCAAACCATCAAATACAATCAAGGCGTCACTTACCATATCAATGAAATACACATCATGGTCAACCACCATTGCGGATTTTTTTGATTTCTCAATGACCCTACGTAACATTCGTGAGACGATCATTCGCTGTTGACTATCAAGGTAGGCTGAGGGTTCATCGATGAGGTAGATATCCGCTTCTTTCACGATAGAGGCCGCGATTGCAACCCGTTGGAGTTCTCCACCAGAGAGCGTGTCCAGCATATGGTCCTGAAGGTATTTCAAGTGCAGTGCATCATATACCTCTGTTTGATAGAATGATGACGAAAAGAGCTGTGGTGCATATGCCTCAAAATATTCTTGTACGGTTCCTTCATAGTCTGGTGTGATATATTGTGGTTTATAACTGATTTTTAGATCGTACTCTATTGTTCCTTTTGTGGGGGCAACCACCCCAGCTAGCATCTTCACAAATGTTGTTTTTCCAATTGCATTTGGACCAACGATTCCCACAATTTCTCCTGAACGGATAATACCTTTTTCTATCTCAAGTGTGAAATCTTCGAACTCTTTCGTAAGATCATCATACGAAACAAAGATCCGAAGTCCTTGCTGTGGTTTTGGTGGATTGGCAAAAAACTCGATTTTCTCCCCAAAGCGAATGTTTTCTTCTTTGAGATAACCAGAGAGGTAGGTGTTTATGGAATACCGTACAGCTCGAGGAAAGGTTACAACACCATAAGCACCTTCGGTTCCGTACATGATATGGACGTTTTCACAGAGGAAATCTAAAACTGCAAGATCATGTTCAACCACGATAACTTTTTTTTCCTTGGAAAGCTCTCGGATAATACGGGCGACTTTTAATCGTTGGTAGATGTCAAGATACGATGTTGGTTCATCAAAAAAATATAAATCAACATCTTTTATGAGAGCAGCGGCGATCGAAACAAGTTGGAGTTCTCCTCCGGAAATCGTTCCTTTTTCAATCTCTTTATCCAGAAGATTGCCAATCCCAAGTTTCGTGACAACAGCGTCGAAAATGTTTGTTGTATCCGCACTCTTGAGTACGTCCCTAATTTTCCCTTTGACAATTTTTGGAAGTTGATCGACATATTGTGGCTTCAGTACACAGGTCATATTCTTTTCCGAGAGTGCTTTGAAATGCTCATGCAGTTCAGTGCCAGCGTAGTATTCTAACACGGGGTCCCACGACGGTTTCTTTTTTCTATATTCTCCAAGGTTTGGAATGATTTGCCCTGCAAGGATTTTGATCGCTGTTGTTTTTCCTATCCCATTCTGTCCGAGTATACCCGCACAGCTACCCTTTTTTGGGATAGGGAGTCGATAGAGTCGGAACCCGTTTTTTCCGAATTGATGCACAAGCTCTTCCTTGAGTTCTTCTGCAAGTCCAATGATTTTGATTGCTTCGAATGGGCATTTATTGGTACAGATACCACAACCGACACAGAGTTCTTCAGAGATGACTGGTTTTCCATCCTCGCCCATGACAACGGTTTCGTCACCAGCACGTACTCGAGGACAGAATTTGATACATTCCTGCGCGCATCGTTTTGATTTACATCGATCTTTAAGCACTATAGCGATTCTCATAGCTGTGAACATCGACAAGATGCAGGTTCTTAAAAGGTTTTTTATAATGCGAGGAATTTCAGTTTAGTATAATAAAAAATAATCTCGTGGGCGAGTGTTACATTAATCTATTCACAAAATCTCACAACTTATATCATTGTTGGGACAATCATTCAAGGTATTGTTACCCTTGAAATAGCACGGAGATTACAAAAGATCATGGCATCACGGATATTGCAAGGGAGTAATAGATTTTTTTTCTCGTTCTTCTCCCGTTATTTATATAATCTTTTTGTTTTATCGTCCAAACGAATGACGAGATGAGCCTCGAAACTGTTGATGGTCTCGTGGTTCAAACCGTCGCATAAACGGAACTTTCCGAAAATCAGGGATATCTGCCCGTTCTATCCGAAAATCATCGTTGCTTTGCACCCGCCTGAAGTTGTCATGGTCGCGCTCGGTAAGAAGGGTGATTGCTGCGCCATTTGCTCCGGCACGTGCAGTTCTGCCTATCCGATGAACATATTCAGTTGGCGTCTTTGGTACGTCGTAGTTGTAGATGTGAGTGACGTTTTTGATATCAAGACCCCGGGCTGCTACATCTGTTGCTACCAGAACTTTGGTTTTTTGTGCTTTTAACGCGTCCAGTGAACTTGTTCGTTTTTGTTGTCTCATTCCTCCATGGATTGCGGAGACACGGATTCCTTGACGCGCAAGGTTCTTTGAGACGGCATCAGATTCTCTTCGTGTCCCACAGAACACAATAGATAACCCATCGGTATTGCTGTTCAGTAAATGAACAAGCAGAGAAAACTTCTGATTCTGCTCATAAATATCGTAATAGATCTGCTTTAATTTACTGTGATCGACATAGGATTGAGTCTTTATGATCACTGGATTTTTCAGATGTCTTCTCGCGAGACGATGGACATCCTCAGATATTGTTGCACTAAACATCAGTAGCTGTCGTTGCTGAGGAATGTAGCGAACGATATCTTCGACATCATCGATAAAACCCATTTCAAACATTTTATCGGTTTCATCCAGCACAAGGATCCTAATACCACCTAAATCAATAGTTCTCCTGCGAAGATGATCAAGCATCCTGCCAGGAGTTCCGATAACGATTTCAGATGTACGAACACCGCGTATCTGTGGTTCAATGCTGACACCACCGTAGACACTCGTGGTCCGTATCCCCAGGTTTTTTCCAAAATCCCTAAAAACATCAGTGACCTGGATGCATAGTTCTCTTGTAGGAGTAAGAACAAGCGCCTGCAGTCCCCTACCAGGTACTATTTTGTTGAGGATAGGTAGACAGAACGCAAGCGTTTTTCCTGAGCCGGTCTCTGCTTGGCCAACCACATCTTTTCCCTGGACAATTTCCGGTATGCATTTTTCCTGGATAAGCGTCAATTCCTTGAATTCTTGGTCTTGTAGTTTAACTAAGAGCTTTGGATGTATGTTAAGTTGTTCACATTTCATTATTTTCACTTTCTTACTAAATCACGATTTTGTTTCTCGTTTCTTCTTATAACTAATTGTTTTCTCTTTGTTTCAAATTTTTTGAAAAAAAGTATTTTCAGATCGGTTGTCTCTTACGAGAATCTTACGCCTTCTTTACGTTTTTTGCTTGTGGTCCTCGATCTGATGTTTCGACTTCAAATTCAACTGCATCTCCTTCGTTGAAGGATGTGTCCATGGGAAGAGCGGTCCGATGAACGAAGACTTCTTTACCATCGTCACATTGGATGAATCCGTATCCCTTTCTTGTATTATACCATTTTATGTTTCCTTTCATATTATTCACGTTTTCCTCAGAGTATATCTGAATTATTTTAAAAGAACAAAAACAAAAAAATTTCGATCATTCGAATTTACGAAACTGTGAAACTCTTATTTCTATTCCTTTTGACGCGATATAGCTTTCCTACCTTTATATAGTTTTTCACGGAGAAGATTGCAGGTTATTTTAGCACTACGGGATCTAAAAAAATTTACATCACGATATGAATATCTAATTTTTGGGCGAGTTCTTTGTATCGATTTCGTATCGTGACCTCAGTGACCCCAGCGATCTCTGCAACCTCACGTTGTGTCCTACGTTCACCACATAGTACTGAGGAGATGTATAAGGATGCCGCAGCAAGTCCTGTTGGACCTCTTCCGCTTGTGAGTTCCTGATTTGCTGCATGTCCTAATATTTCCAATGTTTTATTGTGAACGTTATTACTGAGTTTTAATTCGCTGCAGAATCGTGAGATATAATCTTTCGGTGCAGTCGGCATCAATTTTAATTCGAGTTCACGGGAGACATATCGAAAGTTTCTCCCAATCTCTTTTCGTGGCATCTGTGCAATCGAGCTAATTTCATCCAATGTGCGAGGTACATGGCATTGTCTGCATGCTGCATATATAGAAGCGGCAGTAACACCTTGAATACTTCGTCCTCGTACTAAATTTTTCAATGCTGCTTTTCGATAAATCATTGCTGCGGTTTCTCGTACGGTTCTTGGAAGACCCATACCTGAGGCAAGTCTGTCGATTCCTGAGAGAGCAAGCGCTAGATTCCGCTCGGTTGCATCGCTGATGCGAACGCGTCGTTGCCATTTACGTAGTCGATATAATTGTGCTCGATTTTTTGTTGGAATAGATTTCCCGTATGCATCTCGGTTTGTCCAGCCTATCGTAGTACTCAATCCTTTATCATGGATGGTATATGTCATTGGAGATCCAGTTCGAGATCGTTTCTCACGTTGTTCGTTGTCAAATGCACGCCATTCTGGACCATGATCAATGATATTTTCATCGACAACAAGTCCACAACCAGAACACACTAATTCTGCACGAGAATAATCCTTACTTAAATGTCCACTCCCACATTCAGGGCAAGAGATAATTTCTTCTATTTGTTGCTTATTTTTTTTAACCAAGTGAATTCAACCCCCACACACACATTTTTTTCCAGATTTTTACCATTTGAATAGTGCCATTCAGGGATTTTTACTTTTTCAATTTTTTAATATTGGCACTGGTACGAAAGAACAAAAATAAAAAATCTCAAAATTTCGATTCAACGAAAATGTGAAACTCTTATCTCCATTCCTTTTATATATAGATATGGGTCTCTGGCCTTTATATTATTTTGCACGTGATTACTGGGTGTAGGCCGTAAGCCTCTTTCTGTTTTAACGGTATTCGTCTAATGCGCCCTACCTTCGAGCAGTCTGAATAACTGATCCCGATGTTTGGGCTTGCTCCAGGAGCAGATTGGCCGTTTCATCAAATCCCAAGGAGATCTCATCACCGAGTGAATCATCGCATAATCCAAGGGCTGTGTCGTTTCTGTTCCTCTGCTAAGACTCTCGCCTTAGTCGTTTGCACGACGTCCTGATTCAGAGTGAGAGAGGACTTTCCTCAGCAACCAAAAGGTCACCGTCAACCGTCCACCTACGCCCAGCAAAACAGCAAGTATTCACCAATGGTTATAAACTTTATCTTCCTCCCCGCCCTCAGCCTCTCATTATTTTGTCGCTATATAAATAGTATAATGCTATTTATGGGAATCGTGATGTTGATTCACGCTGATCTACCATTATTCCATTCAGATACAATTGGGTTTTTAGAGAAGTCGAGACTAACGAAGGCACATCGATAGAAAGTTCTACCACGCGTTTCTCACCTACAGCAATCGATGGAATACTCATAGTTTCTTGATTGTAGATACGGCTTGTGTTATCGTAGAACGCCCCTCGAATCTCTATATCGGATATAGATGTCGCTCCAAGATTTTCGATAATCATTGTTACGCTCACGTAATCAACCCCGGTGCTCATTGTAAATCGCGTTGCGTTTTTCCAACTAAGAATTAAAAGTGGCCGTGAAGAAATAGGGTACACGGTTACGTTCGAAATACCTTGATATTCAGGAGGAATTTTTCCAAGCGGCATAGAAAGTGCTGTGGTTTCTAGGAAATAATATTGGTCGATATAATACGAATACCCAACGATCGTTTCATTCAGATAGACACCAACTGCCATATGTTGAGGGAGTCGAATCAGTGACACATTATACCCAAGACGTTCCAGCAATGCCGCAGTCAGAATAGCTTTATCCTCACAATCTCCACGTTTTTCCTTTAACGTTTCCAAGGGATACCGTGGATATTCATAGGTCTTATTCTCAGGGTCATCTTCCTTATATTCCATGCCTTGTACAAATGATGCGATAAAATTGATTTTCTCTACATTAGTTTTCAGGTTTTTAAGTGATAGGAGTTGATTAGCTAGAAACTCGAGATAACAGTCATCATATCGATCAAACACATATGCTGCGTAGTCGATAATATTAAATCGTTCTATACTTTTATAATAATCGTAGAGCCAATCTACCTCAGGGATTTTGAGTGTTTGAGAACCAAGGTACTGCCATCGATATATCCATGAATCAATAGGATCTTTTTGAACAAGGGTAAGCGTTTTATTAAAAAGAACTTTTTCAGTGCTATCAAACAGTGAAAAATTCAGCTGATTACTTCCAGAGGGTATATTGACAGGGAACATAAAACACGTTATTTGTGTTGTACGAGATGGTAGAATCACAGTTGGGAGGAGATAGGCATTACCTATATTCTCTCCTTGAGAAACAGAAATATTAAAGGGGTATACAGGAAGATCACCAGAATTTTTAACACTGAGATGAAACGCTACTATTGAAGAATCGGTGTTGTTATTCCACCAATCCTCATAAACAGAAATAAGAGAAAGATTATAACCGTTAAACTGTAGTTCATTTTCAAAAATCATATTATTTGATGAATCAACAGCTTTTAACGTGTATGCCCCAGCAACAACAGACGTTCGATATCCCGCAAGGTAAATACTTTCGTTGTGAATCCCATAGTAATATGTACCAGAGAACAGAAGGTTTTTTTGAGGACTGGTGAGCATGAGTGTAGAGGAATCAGAGGTGTTAAACCGTACATACATCCGAGGAAATCCACTATCGTCATCAATCGTAAGAGAAAGGAGTGTAAACTTCGTCTGCCGAAGCAAGGTACAACCTGAGAAAGAGCTTATCAAAAGGATAATGGTGACGAGTATTGTTTTGCCTAACGGCATAACACCTTCATTTTACGTTCAATTACTGTACCAAGCCGCTTCATACCTGTTTCTAACTGTTCGTTTGTGGAATAAGAAAAATTCAGTCGCATGGAGCTGCCACCACCACCGTCCACGCAGAATGCTTTGCCATGAACATACGCGACTTTTTCTTTAAACGCATCAAGAAACATAGCTTCTGTATCGATTTGTTCTGGGAGTGTGACCCAGGCAAACATCCCTCCATTCGGTTTGTTACAAATATATCCTTCTGGGAAATATTTTTTCATGGAATTCATCATGATGTCGCGTTTCGGTTTATACATTTCACAAATCTTCATAATGTGCAAATCAAGCGAACCACTTTTCATGAACTCATAGGCAATATATTGGGAAAAGCCAGCGGTGCAAAGATCCTGTGCTTGTTTACACAACGCAAGTTTCCGCATGATATCCTCCGAGGCGATAATCCAGGCCAGACGGAACCCAGGTGCGAGTATCTTCGAAAATGTCGACATATAGACGACCCGACCTTCATCATCAAATGCCTTGATAGGTTTGACAGTGGAGCCATCGTACTGGAGCTTCCCATAGGGGTCGTCTTCGATAATGATCAAATTATACTCATGTGCTATTTCCACGAGTTTCTTCCGTCGCGATTCCGGCATTACAGTACCTGCCGGATTCTGAAACGTCGGGATTGCGTAGATAAATTTCACTGACATATCTTGCTTGATGAGCTCTTTAATTTTCTCTTCAAGGAGGTCTACGCGCATTCCATCTTTATCTAAAGGGATTCCAACAAGGTTTGCCTCATAACTGCGAAATGCATTAATCCCCCCAAGATATGATGGAAGACCAACTAGTGCAATGTCCCCAGGGTTTAGAAAAATCTTTCCAACAGCGTCTAAGGCTTGCTGAGATCCGCTGGTGATCATGGTGTTTTCTGGGGTGACACCACCTTTCATGCTTTCTCGGATCGATCGTTCAGCGATCACTTCCCTGAGTTCTTTGATCCCTTGCGTTGGTCCATACTGAAGTGCGATTTTTCCATGATTACTTAACACGGTCTGAACAATGCCCTTCAAATCTTGAATCGGAAATGATTGAGGATTCGGCAATCCCCCGGCAAAGGATATAATCTCGGGATCCTCTGTTACTCTGAGCAATTCACGTATCTCTGATTTCCGCATCTTTCCTGCTCGATCTGAGTACAACTCGTCAAAGTGTGCCATAGAATCAACCCAACCCCAAAATATACCTTTGTCTTATATTGATTTCGTTAAAAGATAGAAATATAAAATAATCAATAACTACAGTGTTATTTGTCTGTTTCTTCTCGGCGGAATAATACCTTACAGTGTTCTTCGAATGCAGGCATTGTTTCAACCGTATCCCAGTCAAGATTAAATCGATGCATGAACAACATTAACTCTTCATCTGATGATATTACTTTTTTGGTCATAAGATCCATACAGCTAACTTCTTCAGGGTCAGCAATCTCGTCGTTCATATGTCCTCACGAGTTATCAAACACGGCTAGTACTTATAAACCTTTCTTTTAATTAAAAAAAAAGAAAAAAGAAGAACCAAGGATTTTATTTCTTTTTCAAGTATGGGAGACTAGTTCTCTTGTTGACACCAACAGCGTACCCATTTGGTAAATCACAAGGAGTTCCACTTTTTGGTGATCGTTTACTGAAGAAATAGATCGTTTGTTTACGTCCACCTTTCAAATTGACATTACGGGTGTACAACGTCCATCCTTCATAGTTGTATGCCATGACACACCTCCTATTGTACATGATATCCAATTTTGTGATTTAAATCTTCTTCTTGTTACTCCCTTATTTTTTTTATTTTATCAAAATAAATCAACAGAAGAATGTTTGATAAAAAAGATTATGAATAATGAATTTATGTCTACCACACACCAGACACATAAATCTAAGAGAAGGTCATAGAATGCGGATGTGATCTAGTGGTTATGATTGAGGCCCTCCAAGCCTCTTGCCCGGGTTCGAATCCCGGCGTCCGCATCTCTGTATTCCATCAATTGTCTGCAGGGGTAGCCAAGCATGGCCAACGGCGCAGGACTTAAGATCAAAACACAAGAAAGGTTCGTGTGATGAGACATCCTGTCTCGCAGGAGTCCGAGGGTTCAAATCCCTTCCCCTGCACTTATTTCATCCTTACATAAAAAGTTAAGTTCTCCACCAGCAACAACCACAAAAGAGATTCTCTTTTAAGTCAGAGAGATTTTTCGTACCAACTTAAAGATTTTCTAAAAAAAGCTTATCCTTATGAACTTCAAAAACAATGCCGGATTCATGGATGAACAGGTATGCGCTCCCGGTACGTACGAAAACCAGCATTGCGTCGCGTTGTAACCCTTCTTGATTATACGAAATGCAGGGTTCAACGTCTTCTCAGACACAGCTGGACAGACCTTTCAGCTTGGACACTTGTCCTTACCAACATGATTACCATATCAGCTGCATTCCTCGAGCATTGGTCGTTTTCTACGATCATTTGGGTGTACTGGTGTCAAATCCTTATCATCGGGGTCTTTGCATTCTTGCGTACCATCGCGCTTACAGACCTCTCCTTAACCGGGGTCAATCGGATTCGTCTTCGATTCACTCTAAAGGGGAAGCTGCGAGCAGGGGCTTTTTTCCTCGCCCACTTCACGGTCATCCAGCTGTGTCTGACCTTCGTGCTTTGGCTGGTTATTGGGCCGGTAACCAGCGTAAACGGAACTATTTTGCTGTTCACTTCCCTGATGTTCTTCACCAATCATCTGTTTTCCTACATTTATAATAAAAAGAGGGAACGGGTGGTCCACAAGAATCTCGGGTTCGCTGTTCTTCGACCGTACCTCAGGATGCTACCTCTCTTTGTCGCATTTCTGTTCGCTGGTATCATCATTGCCTCGTTGTATCTTAGCCGTGAGGCACAGCTGGAACCGGTCGGATACCTCGTGCTCTTCGTGATGAAGACCTGCGCGGATGTCATCGCGCATAACCTGGAACACTCCCCACCTACGCAATGGAAAATTAGAAAATTTTCTTAGTCAGTGCTATTTATCAGATTACTCGTTTGAATGGAGTGTTTACTGGTAAAATCGTGTTCTCTTCCCGACGGGGTTCAAATCCCTTCCCCTGCACATTTATCTTTTATTAGTGGAATATATTAAATTTTTATCAGAAAAAATATGTTAAAATTTATTGTTTTAATTTTTATGATTTCGGGTGATCCTTAAAAAAATCCCATATTAAATCAGTAGCAGAAATTTCTATCGTTGGAACATCTCCATTTCTCCAACCGATCTTTCCTCCAGGCCACGAATGAGTACCATTGACAATGGTATATAATACAACTTCAGTGTTATTCAATCCTCCAGCATACAAATCCATAATAATATTACCAGATTCACTTCTATTTCTCTGAGGGAACGCATCACATTGATTATGGTTAACAAAAAAAGAAATTGAATCATTGACACTCAAATAACTAAATGCTCCTTTAGTATCATTAGCAGTTGGTATTCCTCCATCATAAGGAACTCTACTATCATTTTTACCATGAAAAACAATCACAGAAATTGGATAATCGGGCTCAGGGATACACCAAATCGAATCTTCCTCAGTTGCCTGTCCACCTATTGATCCTGCAACAGGAGCAAACGCAGCAAAAATATCAGAAAGCTCTGCACCAAGACGATAACTCATCATGCCACCGTTTGACATCCCTGTAACATAAATCATATTTCGATTAATAGCATAGTTTTTTTGCAGGTATTCAACCAAAGCTCTAATGAAACCAACATCATCAATATTATTTTCTAAAGCATACCCACAACAAAAACCACTATTCCAGGTAAGAAGAAAATGATCAAATATACCTGAACCATCAGGATACACAACTATAAAACCCTCTGCATCAGCTTTTTTTGAAAAACCTGTCAATTCTTCAATATTACCTGCATTCCCTCCCCCTCCATGGAGAACAACAACAAGCGGCATTTGATTTTCTCCATCATATGAAGGAGGCAAATGAAGAATATATGACCGAGATTGCCCATTGTAATCAAAGAGTTCTCTTTTTGTTAGACAACCTGAGAGAAAAAATGTTCCGATGAAACATGCAATAACGAAAAATGTAAAAATTATTTTTTTTCTCATAAATATAAGAAACAAATCATATATTAAGTAATTTTACCCAAATTAAACCAAAATCATCTTTTACCATAGCTTTCTGAACCTGTTGCCGATGCAGGATAGCGTAGATAAAAAGAAAACGAATGAAATTGTAGACTGGTCAGGATTAGATTATTATCCATAAATCCTTATAATACCTATAAATTGGAGTTCAAATCACTTCTTTTACACTGCATAATACATTCAATAAATTAGACTATATCTTTTAGATAAATAACTTTTTAAGGATAAATCAAATTCTTCTATCAACAAGGAGCGGTTATGGAATCTCGATTGTTGCAAAAACTTGGGGATAAATCAATAACAAAGGATCAACTTTTAGAAAAAGTAAAACACAACTATGATTTAATTCCTGAACTTCTGAATGGGATTTTATCATCAAAACCCACGATTCGATATGGTTGCGGAAAAATACTTATAGATATAAGTCAGGAAAAACCAAACAAACTCTATCCTTATATGGATTTCTTTATAAAGCTTTTAGAAAATAAATATAGGATATTAAAATGGAACGCTATCATTATCATCGCTAATCTTACAAAAATTGACAAAGAAAATAAATTTGAGTCAATTTTTGAGAAATATTATAGTTTCCTTGAAAACGACTATATGGTTACAGTTGCCAATGTAGTTGGTAATTCTGGTAAAATAGTGTTAGCAAAACCGCATCTTACCCAAAAGATAACCGATAAACTGCTCACGGTTGAAAATATATCAACAACACCTCATCTCAGTGAAGAATGCAAAAGAGTAATCACTGAACATACAATTAAATCATTTAATATGTTTTTTCAGCAAATAAAACAAAAAGAAAAAGTAATTTCATTTGTAAAAAAACATCTGAATAGCTCTAGAAAAACACTCCGAACTGAATCTGAGAAGTTTCTTAAAAAATGGGATAACTCTACTTGAGTCAATAACTTTGATAAAAAAAGGACTCTAGTCTCATTGTTGTGTTGTTTAATTTATATTTAAATATTTCTCTGACACTATTTGTTCAGCAGAACTGAGAGGTTTCTTCCTAACTCTGTATAGTATTCATCGATGTCAATACGCATTAATTTTGTTGCGAGTGTTTTTGGTATAAGTTCTCGAGGTGTCTTTTGTAAAATAATCGATGTTTCTTCTTCGGTGAAATCGATAGTGTGTTTATCATATTGAAGAAACTTTTTATTTTGAGGACAAACAGTTTGACAGTGCATACACCCGACCAGCGCGTTGTGAGATTGCTTACTAACTCATGAGGGAAAATCTCCTTTGTATTCATTTAAATAGGTAAGACAATGGTCTGCATGGATTAAAACACGATCTTTGGGGATACAGTGAGTAGGACAAGCGTTTTGGCATAAAGAACAGGTTGTGCATGATTTCATGATTTGTTTTTCTTGCCAATTATCGGTTAGAAATTCATAATCCGTGTAAAACGCTTGTAATCTGGTAAAACTTCCCATTTTGTCAATATAGCAGATATTATTTTTTCCATATTTCGCTAGTCCGCTTTTCACCGCGAGTAGTTTCAAAGGTAGTATCGCGTGATCAACAAAATATCCTTTGTTTTCTAAAATTCGGGATAAGATTTCCTTACACGTAGTTCGTATCTTAGAATACACATAGGTTGGTGGGAGAATCGTCTGATGTTGTTTCCCTTTATAAAAAAATTCCAACGGTGTAATCTTTTGTGGAATACCAATGACAATAATTGAGCGTGCATTAGGAAGTGTTGTGGGTGGTTTAAAGGAGAATTGACCGTAATTTTGTTTATAAAATTTTTCAGTAATTAGTCCGTTTCGTTTCCATTCAGATATTTCCATTTTTAAATCTTTTAAATGGATAATCGAAACAGTTCTGAATTTTGCATGAAGTTTTTCGAATTCAGATTGTAGCACATCGGTTATAGTTTCCAATCTTACACCTAAAACCATAGAGGTTAATACATTGTCTCATAAATAAGATTTTCACATTTCACTCGTTTCAGTCCAATAGATTTTTTTTTTATTTCCTATAGTATGAAAAGACTCATTGCCATGAGAGCCATGCCTAAGATAAAACCAAGTATAACGGTATGACTATGGCCATAGCGATGTGCCATAGGAAGTAGTTCATCAATAGAAATGTACACCATGATTCCTGCGACAAATGCTAATAACGAAGAAAGTAAAGATGGAGATAAAAACGGTAGGAGGATAACAAATCCAATCACGGCACCAACTGGTTCGGCAAGACCAGCGAGGAACGAGTATCGAAATGCTTTTTTTCTATCACCGGTCGCATAAAACAGTGGGACAGAGACAGAAATACCCTCCGGGATATTGTGAATCGCAATTGCTAAGGCTATGACAATTCCAAGTCGTTCATCACTAAGAGTGGTTCCAAATGTCGTTAGTCATTCAGGGAAGTTATGAATCGCAATAGCAAGTGCAGTAAACAATCCTGTTCTTAAGAGCGCTTTATCGGCATTCAAAGTTAGGACATCGGGCATCTCCTTGTAATGATGAGGGTTTCTTGATTCAGGAATAATCATATCGATGAATGCGATAAGTAAAATTCCACAGAAAAAAACAGCCACACTGGTGAATTGTCCGACTGTTGTGACTGATCTCGGTAAAAGCTCCACAAAGGAAACCTAAATCATCACGCCAGCAGAAAAACCCAATGAGAACGAAAGGTAAATCGTCTTTGGCTTTTTAATAAAATACGCAATAAGACTCCCAATACCAGTTGAAAGACCTGCTAGAAGAGTGAGTAGAAATGCAAATATGATATGCTGTGTAAACTCCATTCGAACCTCATACATTCAGCCTTTTAATAAGTGTTCGTAATATGTTGAGCTACCGCTCGTGAGTATCCCCCGAACAATATTTTTGGTCGTTTCCCCAACACCTTTGATGGTATTTACTTTACGATGTATTGTTGATAATGGTTCTTGTAATTGTGAAAGTGATTACGAAGCATATCCAAACGGAAATTTTTTTCCTTCTTTTTTTCAAACGGTGCTAAGTTTATACGTGTGAATAGCATAAGATTTACATGAAATCAAAATATTTTTTACATGAAATAAACATATTTTTTACATGAAATAAACATTGACTATACAATTAATAAACATAGAATGTAAATTAAATAAACATGGACTCTTAATTGATTTTTACACAGCAATTAAGCATCAAAGCAGATAGAATTTGTATGACAGTTTGAATGTATGTAAAAATATCTTACGTAGTAAGATATTTCAAACATGACATAACTCGTTAATGCATTTACTTTGATTGATAGCATCAATTGGCATTATTAAAAAAGTTTTTTAAATGGTTCTCGATAGTTTATATAATGCAAGAATTTGAAAACAAGTATAAATTCAAGAACTATACGAGGATTGGGCAGATGGGGATGCCATTTTACTACGAATGTAACCTATGTAAGCATCGTTGCCGAACCTACAATGGGATACGTAGTCATATCATTCATCGACACAAATGGCACAAAAAAAATCTATCGGGATATTAAGCTCTTTCTTCAGAATAAAGTATGCGAGAAGTGGTTAATTTCGGTGAGAAAAAATCATTAAGGAAATCGAATCAACATATGGTGATATGGTTACATCCTTGTATTACAATTACTATCATGTATATTATTTTTTATCTTCACTCTCCATAAATTAACGCGGTTATATTTAATTGAACAGGGGGATATCTTTTTCACTACCCAATTCTTTTTCGTGCGATTGAGCTTTCAGGAATCATTTCTGGATGAAAATTTAGTAAAAAATACACTCGAAAATACCTCAAATGAAAACATTTTTCGATGAAAAACTCTGGATTACAATTCACATTGTTTACAATCTTGTTGTCCGCATTCCTTATTTTTGTTTTTCCAAAGTAATGACCATTTCTTAATATCTTTGATGATACGAATGAAATCTTTCCCGCTGTCGGTTAAGGTATATTCACATTTGATGGGAAAACTATTGGTGTCGATATTTTTGTTGATGAGCCCTTGTTTTTGGAGTTCTCGAAGTCTCGTAGAAAGAATCTTTGGCGTAATATTAAGAAGATTTTGTTTAAGTTCAGAGTACCGCTTCTTCTCTGGAGTTTTATAGAGTTCTAAAAGAATCAGAAGAGCCCATTTTTTTGAGATAAAGTCAATGGTTCTGTAGATCGTGCACATTTCGTTCATAGTATCCTTTTAGAAACTATCATCTATAAATATATTTGTATCTTTTATATACTAAGTATAAATAAGATACTAAGTGATGGTTATGACAAAACGAAAAATCATTAAAATCAGCGAAGAAAAATGTAACGGCTGTGGGGTTTGCATCCCGAATTGCCCTGAAGGTGCAATACAAGTTATTGATGGAAAAGCTCGTCTTATCAGCGATATCTTCTGCGATGGATTAGGTGCCTGCATCGGACATTGTCCGCAAGATGCAATCAGTACCGAAGAACGAGAAGCAGAATCCTACAACGAAAAAAAAGCAATGGACAACATCATTAAAGCAGGCAATAAAATCATCCTTGCCCACTTGAACCATCTCAAAGATCATGGGGAACACCACTATCTTAAACAAGCACTCGAAGTACTCAAAGAAAAAAACATCATAGTACCTTTCAAAGAGGAAAAAATAGCACCTCCTCAAATTTGCGGATGTCCCGGGGTGAAAACGATAGATTTTTCAAAAGAAAAAAAAGGGAAAAAAACTGAACAAGAAGTAAGAATATCACATCTAGGTCAATGGCCTGTACAATTACATCTTGTTTCACCAAACGCATCGTATTTTCAAAAGAATAATGTTTTACTTGTCGAGGATTGTGTTGCATATGCACTCGGAGATTTTCATAAAGACTATCTACAAGGAAAAAGTCTAGCAATCGCCTGTCCAAAACTTGATACAGATCAAGAATCCTACCTGCAAAAGCTTATTGCACTAATCAACGATGCACACATCACTTCACTCACCGTGATGACCATGGAAGTTCCCTGCTGTAGAGGATTACTAGCCCTTGCACAACAAGCAGTGTCTCAAGCAAAAGTAAAAATCCCAATGAAATCGATAGTTGTCGGAATTAAAGGAACAATTATCAAAGAAGAAATCATACCATAAAAAAGCTCAGAGCATCATCGATTGTTTAAGCTTATTGATTCGATCACGTAACGCAATTGCCTTTTCAAAATCAAGATCATCTGCTGCTTTTCGCATCTCTACATCCAGATTGACGAGAATCGCAGGAATATCTTTTCTTGGGATATGTTTTGTATCTGTGATTTCCACGACTTTTTCTTTAATTGGTTTGATAATTGTTGTCGGAGTAATACCATGTTTTCTGTTAAACTCCAGTTGTACGGATCTTCTCCGATTCGTTTCCGCGAGTGCTTTCTGAATCGAATCAGTCAAAACATCAGCATATAAAACCACCTTTGAGTTCACATTTCGCGCAGCACGACCGATAATCTGAATTAAACTTCGTTCATCACGTAAAAACCCTTCTTTATCTGCATCAAGAATCCCGATAAATCCAACCTCCGGAATATCAATCCCTTCTCTGAGAAGGTTAATACCAACCAAAACATCGAACTTCCCAAGACGAAGCTCACGGAGTATCTCAGAACGCTCAAGGGTATCAATCTCTGAGTGCAAATACCGAGTTTTTATTCCTTTCTCAGCAAGATACTCGGAGAGTTCTTCCGCAAGTTTTTTTGTCAAAGTATTGACAAGGACTCGATCACCGCGCTTCACAGCTGTTCGAATCTCACTAATCAAATCATCGATTTGACCCTCAATATCCCTAACCTCAACAGGAGGATCGATCAAGCCAGTGGGTCGAATTATCTGCTCAACAATCTGCTGCGATTTTCCTAGTTCATAGGCTCCAGGAGTCGCTGAAACAAAAACCACAGTGTGCATATACTGCTCGAATTCCTCAAACGTCAACGGTCGGTTATCATATGCACTAGGCAAACGAAACCCGTACTCAATCAGGGTTTGCTTCCGTGAAAACTCCCCATGATACATCCCATGAACCTGCGGAATCGTACGATGACTCTCATCAATAAACATCAAAAAATCAGAGGGAAAATAATCAAGGAGGCAGTACGGTTTCTCCCCGGGTTTACGGCCATCAAGATGCCGTGAATAATTCTCAATCCCTTTACAAAAACCGGTTTCCTGAATCATCTCAAGATCATACAATGTCCGCTGCTTCAACCGATGTGCTTCAAAGGGAGGAAGTTCGGGAAGACGTTCTTCTAGTTCTTGTTTAATAAATTCAATTGCCCGTTTCTGATGACTTTCCGGTATCACGAAATGTTTCGCCGGATAAATGAAGAGATATTTTAACACCTCAACGGTTTCACCAGTATTTTTATTGAGTTCTTTGATAGATTCAATCGTATCCCCAAACATTTCAATCCGATAGATGTTATTATAATACCCCAGTATTAGATCAATAGTGTCACCTTTCACACGAAAACGACCAGGTAATAATTCAAGGTCATTTCGTTCATACTGAATCTCAATCAATCGGCGGAGAAGAGCATTTCTTTGAAGATGCTGCCCGTTCCTGATTTCAAACCCAAGCTTCTGATAATCAACCGGATTGCCAATATTATAAATACAAGAAACCGAAGCGACAATAATTACATCTCGTCGTGATGATAACGAAGCGGTCGCAGCCAGTCGCATCTGTTCAAGTTTTGGATTGACATCCGCATCCTTTTCGATATACAGGTCTTTCTGAGGCAGATACGATTCAGGTTGATAATAATCATAATAAGAAACGAAGTATTCCACACGGTTGTCAGGGAAGAAGTCTTTAAACTCACTATAGAGTTGAGCAGCAAGTGTTTTATTATGGGCGATCACAAGTGTAGGGCGTTGCACCTGCTGAATGACCTGCGCCATGGTAAAGGTTTTCCCAGAACCAGTCACCCCAAGTAATGTTTGTGCAGAAAAATTTTTATGAATACCATCAACTAATTGTCTGATCGCATCAGGTTGCGACCCTTTTGGTGTGAAGTGTGTCTTTAAGTTAAACTCAGTCAAGATTTCAACTCTTTTTTCCGTAACAAACGATTATACGCAATCGCGAAACGGTGCGCCTCATCACGAATCTCACGGATAAACAATAGCGCCTTTTCTTTTTTATCCAGATGGCGTGCTTGCGGAGAACCAGGAAGATAG
Organism: uncultured archaeon; assembly: GCA_902384685.1. Taxonomy (GTDB): domain Archaea; phylum Thermoplasmatota; class E2; order DHVEG-1; family DHVEG-1; genus SM1-50. The sequence goes on from CABMCU010000058.1 coordinate 58,051, forward strand.
ATTTCCTCAAATTGTTTAGCAATGGAAATAATAGGGATTTTCAGGTTAATATTCTCAAGTTCATGGACAGCACCATTAAGCTGCCCAATCCCCCCATCGATGATAATAAGCTGTGGTAAAGCTGCATGTTCCTGTTGAAGCCTCGTGTAACGCCGTCGTACCACTTCAGCAATCGCAGCAACATCATCGATACCTTCCACGGTTCGAATACGGAATCTTCGATAATTTGTTTTATCTGGTTTCCCATTTCGATATTGAACCATTGAGCCAACCATAGACGTCCCAGAAAGATGGGAGATATCAAAACACTCGATGACCTGGGGTAATTCCTGAAGATTTAACTGACATCGCAATTCTTCAACCTTTGACACATCTCCGAAGAAGGTGATTTCAATATTCTTTAACACCAAATCGAGGAGTTGTTTTTTCGCTGCTTTTTTTGGAACAATAATTCGCACTTTTTTCTTCCGTTTGTGCATAAGAAACGCTGCCAGAGAATCGGAGAGTTTCTGAGGAACAATCACTTCTGAAGGAATAGGATTTTCTGAGTAATATTGCACAATGAATTCCTCAAAAAAATCAGGAGTAAAACTAAAAACAAACTCGTTTTTCGTTGACAATGTTCCTTTATAGATATTAAACAACATCAGATAGACCGTTTCATCTCTGACAAGGTAATTAATGATATCTTCATCAAAGGTATGTTGTCGTTGCATCTTCTGATGCTCCTGAAGATGTTGAATTGCGGTTATTTGATTCCGAAGGATTAACGCGTTTTCAAAATCAAAAGACTGTGATTTTCTGGCCATTTCTTGTCGTAATTTTTTGAGAAGCTCCGTGGATTTACCTGAAAGAATAAAACATACGTTTCGTATTTTCTTGTCGTAATCTTCTTTTGAGACCAATCCGATACAAGGAGCCTCACAGAGCTGGAGATGAAAACGAAGACAGGATTTTTTGGGTAATTTTTTGCAGGTTCGCAATGCAAACGTTCTAGTGAGAAATTGTAATACATGATCGCGTTCTAAGGCTGAGACGAACGGGCCGAAGTATTTTCCATATTCTTGTTTCTGTCTTGCGACAAGAAGTCGGGGAAAATCCTCATCTGTAAGTTGAATAAACGCATAGGTTTTTGCATCTTTCAGATTAATATTGTATTTCGGTTGATGTTTTTTTATAAGCGTGTTTTCTAAAATCAGTGCTTCAACTTCAGTATCTGTCACAAAAAATTCAACAGAGTCGATACTACTAATGAGACTACGAGTCTTAGGATCCATCTCTTTTTTTTGAGCATAGCTTTTCAGGCGTTTTCGAAGATTTTTTGCCTTCCCGACATAAATAATCTTTTTAGCAGTATCACGAAAGAGATAACATCCAGGGTTTGTTGGTAATGTTGTTACGTCAAACATACTTTCGTCTCACAAAACAATGATCGAAGGATGAGACCAGTGTAACTCTGTTTATTGCTGGCGACTTCTTCCGGTGTTCCTATCGCAACAATTTCTCCGCCTAAATCACCGCCCTCAGGACCAAGATCGATGATATAATCAGCACACTTAATCACTTCCATATTATGTTCGATAACAACGACCGTATTGCCCATATTCACCAGACTGTCTAGGACATCGATAAGTTTCTTCACATCGTGGAAATGCAACCCGGTCGTCGGCTCATCCAAGAGGTACAACGTTTTCCCGGTACTTCTCTTCGATAATTCTCTCGTAAGTTTTATTCGTTGCGCTTCACCACCAGATAGTGTCGTGGAACTCTGACCCAGTTTAATGTAATTTAAACCCACCCTCGAAAGTGTCTCCAACTTCTTACGGATATACGGAATATTCTCAAAGAGATCTAACGCTTCCTCAACACTCATCGCAAGAACATCAGCAATTGACTTTCCCTTATATTGCACTTCTAGGGTTTCTTTATTATATCGTTTCCCTTTGCATTCCTCACATTCCACATAAATATCCGGGAGAAAATTCATCTCAATTTTTATCAAACCATCCCCTTGACATGTCTCGCATCGTCCACCACTTACATTAAAAGAAAAACGACCTGTTTTGTATCCGCGGAGTTTCGCTTCTGGTGTCCAGGCAAAGATATTTCTAATCTCATCAAACACTTTTGTATAGGTCGCTGGGTTACTACGAGGTGTTTTTCCAATGGGACTTTGATCAATCACGATAACTTTGTCAATGTCAGAGTCAAACATAATTTTTTCATGTTTGCCCGGAAGGTCTCGTGATTCATGAAGTCGCCTCATCAGACCTTTATAGAGAATCTCGTAGATGAGGGTGGATTTCCCACTCCCAGATACACCAGTAATAACAGTGAAAACACCGATTGGAATGTTCACGTCGATGTTTTTCAGGTTATTTTCTTTACAGCCTTTGACACGGATATATTTATCTGTTTGTCGTCTAGAATCGGGGATTTCAATCGTTAATTTCCTTGAGAGGTATTGCCCGGTAAGCGAATGAGGATTTTGTTCTATATTCTTTGGTGTTCCTTGCGCAATAATCCTGCCCCCATGGATTCCAGCACCAGGACCCATATCAATCACATAATCAGCACGCCGTATGGTTTCCTCATCATGCTCGACAACAATAAGCGTGTTCCCCAGATCACGCAATCGCTGCAGCGTCTGAATGAGTTTCTTATTATCCCTTTGGTGCAACCCAACAGATGGTTCATCAAGGATGTACAACACACCTACAAGGTTTGATCCGATTTGTGTCGCAAGCCGTATCCTCTGTGCTTCGCCACCAGAGAGTGTTCCAGCATTTCGAGATAATGTTAGATAGTTCAACCCCACGTTATCTAAAAATTTTAACCGTGCTTTTATTTCCTTTAAAATCAAATGTGCAATCTCTGTTTGTTTTTTCGTCAGCTTTACGGTTTGAAAGAATTCAAGAGACTGCTTAATCGACATATCGGTAATTTCGATGATTGATTTGTGAGCGATTTTAACGGACAAAATCTTCTTTTTCAATCGTTTCCCATTACATACAGGACAAGGGGAGATGCGCATGAATCGCTCCATATCTTGTCTACGGTATTCTGACTCGGTTTGTTTATAGAGACGCTCCGACTGCGGAATGAGTCCTTCCCACGTACCAATATGTGAGTAGTGCACATCACCGTTTTTCATAACCAGGTTAAATCGTATTGACTCAGAGGAGCCATACATAATCGCACGAAATTGGCGGTCATTAAGGTTTTTTATCGGAGTAAAAATATCAAACCCGTAATGTTTTGCAACAGCACCGAGATAATTGTTTCTCCAGCTGTCGCGAATGGTTTTGTATACAGCGATCGCCCCATCAGCGATGTTTAGTTCTTTGTTAGGTATGATGAGATCTGGATCGAACTCCATTTTAATACCAAGCCCATGACATGATTCACAAGCGCCAAAAGGACTGTTAAAAGAAAACATGCGTGGTTGAAGCTCCTCAAACACTGTGCCACAGGACGGACAAGCCATGGTTGACGAGTAGATGCGTTCTTTATTCGATTTATCGAGAACAATAAGAAGTCCTTCGGATTTCTTTAATGCCTGTTCACATGCTTCCGTGAGACGGGAGGTATCGGTTGAATCGACGCGATCCACTACGATTTCAATATCGTGTTTCTTGTAACGCTCTAGTTTGATTTCCTCATCGGTTCGATAGATAGTTTTGTTCACTCGAACTCTCGTGTATCCTTCTTTGTTCAAATCCTTAAATAGTTGTTCGTAAGTTCCTTTTTTCTGACGGATGATTGGTGAGAGAATCGTGATGGTACCTTTCATTTCCGTCGCGATACGTCCTGAGATTTTCTCGGGTGATTGCGATTCGATTTTAATGTTATGCGTAGGGCAATAAGGAGTACCGACCCGAGCGAATAATAATCGGAGGTAATCATAGATTTCTGTAATTGTACCAACTGTGCTACGTGGATTTTTACTCGTTGTTTTTTGTTCTATGGATATCGCTGGGGATAATCCTTCAATACTATCAACATCTGGTTTATGCATAAGTCCCAAAAACTGTCGTGCATACGCGGAGAGTGATTCTACATATCGCCGTTGACCCTCAGCATATAATGTATCAAACGCGAGTGTGGATTTCCCTGAGCCAGAAATCCCTGTAATGACAATGAATTTATCTCTTGGAAGACACACATTGATGTTTTTAAGGTTATGTTCCCGTGCTCCTTTAATGACAATGTTTTTCATTATAAATCCCCCTTGAAAATAGAAAGGATATATACAAATATATATACTATCTCTTAACAATCGACTATTATTTATTCTTCTTCTGCTCGACAAGTACTATCATATATTCAAGGTTTTCTAAGACGTCATTGAAAGTATAAAAAGGCTTTGTCTCAAAAGTATTCCTCTTCCACATATTTCCTCAACAACATCATCAAATTATACACAATGATTTTCAACGCGATTTCTACCTGTTGAACACCTCTTTTAATGGAGGC
>CABMCU010000059.1 GCA_902384685.1 uncultured archaeon
CTTTGGATCATGGAAATTTTGTGTATATGGAATATGATTATTTTTTTGACCATAATGATCCTGAAGTCGGACATAAAATAGGTAAAACATTTATTGAAACGATGGAGCAATCCTATGTTATGGGGAAAGTCATCACACTATTTGATTATCTGTTTAAAGGGATGTATCGGAAAGAACACATCTTGTATCCTCTGCCTAAGGGGATATCAAAAGAAGAACAAGTGATGTTTAAAGAACTCCTTGAAAGTACATTAGGAGGTGAAGAAACATGGTAAAATTTCTTTCAGAGGAATGGATTTCATATGGGAAACAATTTATGCTTGAAAAAATCGATCCAGCAAAAGATCTGAAAAATCTCACAACTTCATTACTATGTGTTATCGAGAATGTTCCCCCGAAAGGAATAACGATGAATTTATATTTGGAGTTTCAACAGGGAAAATTAACAGACCTTATCGTCAATAATAATGATCCATTTACGGAAAAAGAAGCTGTGTTCGTGATAACAGGACTTTACGGAACATATAAAGATATTATCATGGGAAATATGAGTTTGTCAATGGCTCTGCTCAAAAACAGATTGAAACTAAAGGGAAGTAAACTAGAGGCGCTCAAATTAATAAAACCAATTGATGTTGTTATTGATTCTCTCCGAAAAATCACCGATGAATTTGAAGAATGAAAAATGGTGTTTGAGAGATGACACAAAAAACAACAATTATTAAACAAACAGTATTCATTCCTGCAAAACCCATAGATATTTATAATGCATTGATTGATGAGGGAAAACATATCGAATTTACCGGTTCCAAGGCTTCCATTGATCCTAAAGTTGGAGGAAGATTCACTACGTGGGATGGATATATTTTTGGGAAAAATCTTACCTTAGAAAAAGGAAAAAAAATAATCCAGGAATGGCAAACAACTGAATGGCCAGATTTTCCACCATCAATTGTAGAATTTTCTTTTAATAAAAAAGGAGATGGAACAGAACTTATTATGATTCATTCAAAAGTACCAATAGAACAAGCAGAGTCATACAGACAAGGTTGGATTGATTTTTATTGGGAACCTTTGAAAAAATATTTTACTAAAAAGTAAATTCTGATTTATTCAAACTCCTTCCCTACACTTCATTCTCTTTTTTGGAGGGAAATGTAACCCGGGGGATACGTTCCCGCCCTCGATATGCTATTTATTAACGCGGTCATTAAACAGGAGAACTTGTAAATGTATATATAAATATATACAAAATAAGCTTTACCTACGTGTGTTCAAATTCTTTTCTCTTGCAAACCATAAATTTCATAAAATTTTTAACTGCAAAACTTTAAGATGTTGGTACATTATATTTTATATTACATTTTCAAAGGGGGATAATTAAATAACATCAAGTCACCATAGTTATAAGGTTAATTTTTTAAGTAAACTTAGTAGTTACCAAGGAATCTGGTTTCATCTTGCCGGAATAATTGCTATAATTTGGTTTCTCATTCGAGTAGTTCCTAAACCCCAACGAGCACAATATCCCTGTCAACAGGTTGCTATGTCAATTTCGCTTGGATACATCGTTTTCTGGAGTGTTTTGTTTACTGGCTTGGTAATTTGGCTGAGAAATGTAAAGACAAAATTTGCCAAAATAGCACCAACGCTTCTTACAAGTTTTATTGTTTTATTTACCATTACAGGTGCTGTGTTTGCCACGAATTATTTTAGAGATAATGAATCTTCAACAGTGTCTCGGGATCCAATTCCAAACGAACCAATCGGTACAGGAGTAGGTCTAAATCCAGGACGTGTTGTTTGGGTATGGAATCCAAATGCAACAGAAAAGTATCTTCAAGGTTATTGGTGGGAGGAAGCAAATAACAACCAAAGCGTAATTGATCAGATGGTCTCCGATGGAATAAAGAATCTTTCAGGTGAAAATAACAGCGCTATTGCTTGGGACGCACTTTTTAAATATTTCAATGAGGTCCACGGAAACGGTGATGTTGGTTATCAACCTGGTGAGAAAATTGCAATTAAAATTAATTTGAACAACCAATATGTGCTTTTTGGTGATGGTGACAGAACTAGCGATGATGATAGAGATGCAAGTCCTTATGTTATCAAGGCTCTTTTGAAACAACTGGTCAATGAGGTAGGAGTTGCACAAGATGACATAACCGTGTTTGATTCATCAAGAACAATAGGTGACTGGTTCTATTACAGAGTTTATTACGAGTCATATCCGGCACTACCTCTTGTCCCTGAATTTCCGAACGTTCATTATATTGATGCAAAGGGAAATGCGATAGGTCGCGAAAAAGTAGTTCCAAGTTCAGAAAAGGTATACTTTGCAGATAGTACTGGTTTAACTAGAACCCTTCCACAGAATGTAGTTGATGCAAAATACATAATAAACATGCCGATTCTAAAGAAGCATCCAGTTGGTAACGGTTTTACTGCATCTGGTAAAAATTTCTTTGGAATTTTCATTGAACCTGTTGTTGATGGTCTCCATCAATACTATGCAGCATCACTTACTGGTGGTAATGCTCCACAAGTTGATCTATTTGCAGCTGAAGAAGTTGGTGGAAAAACACTTTTATACTTAGGAGATGGAACTTTTGCAACAAAAGAAGATCATGCAAATATTGCAAAATTTAACATGTATCCATTTAATGGGGACTGGACAAATTCTCTGTTTTTCTCACAAGATCCGGTTACAATTGATTCAGTGATGTACGACTTTTTATATGCAGAGGGAACAAATCCTTCAGAAGCATCGCAAAACTATCTGCATATCGCAGCAGCACCTCCACCAGATGTTTATGATCCAGAGCATGACGGTGTGTATCTATCAGAAAGCCTTGGTGTCCATGAACACTGGAATACCACAGTTGATATTTTTTCACCAGACAGATACATAGGAATTGATTATGTTGCAGTGAGTGAAGAGTATGCAACATCAGGCGTGTTTATCACAAAACCAATTCTAAATCATTTGTACATTAACGGTGAGAAAATTAAGGTTTCACGTTTTACGTCTATAATTGGAAAAATCGATGTCGAGGCACAAGCAAATATCCTTTATGGGTCCATTAAAAAGATGCAATTTTATTTAGATGGTCGTCTAGAGTTTACAGACGATCAGGCACCTTTTGTTTGGTCATGGAATAAACCGGTATTGATTCCGTTTAAGCATATTATAAAAGTTGTTGCTTCATATGATAATTCAACTGTTTATGATACGATAACTGTGCGGAAGATCCTATAAATTTTTATTTTATCTTCTTTTTTCCTAGGCTTAATGTGTTCGGATTAAAAGTTGCCAATACTCTTTTTTGAACAAAGTGGAGGTTCAAATCCTTTCCCTGAACGTGTAAAACTTTATTGGAGGGAACTGTAACCCCGGGGATACGTTCCCGCCCCCGACATGCTATTTATTAACACGGTAATTTTATAGGAGAAAAACACAATTTTTTACTAGTTACTTCGTGTTGCCATTTCGATGGGGTTCGAATCCCTTCCCCTGCACAATCAATATTCATTAATTTACCAGTAAATTTGTGTTCCTTTCCAAGATGAAAAACTCGAATAGATACTATTAGTAGACATCAACAAACAATAATCATTCTTTGCAAAAAACGATATTTGAAATAAGCAGATCTCATCATAAAAAAGGTATATAAACAAAATCAGGTTTTCAAACCTTTAAAAAAATTGCTGTTAGGGGATTTATCGAACGTAAATTGCATCCTCTGTACCAGAGGTAACCGATGTCATTAGCATACAAATGGACGGTATTATCCAATACATCATTAGGATCATTGATCGCATCGATTGACATGACCATTGTATTGATTTCTTTACCAGATATTTTCAGAGGACTCCATATCAATGCTGGTGACCCCTCAAATTTTCCCTATCTTCTCTGGACGATGGTCGGATACTCACTGGTGACAGCCGTTGTCCTCGTCACCATAGGGAGACTCTCCGATATCTATGGCAGAGTAAAACTCTATAAACTCGGGTTTCTCATTTTTACCATCGGATCCATCACCTGTGCCTTGTCCCAAAATATCCTCCAATTAATTATCTTCCGCTTATTTCAAGGGCTCGGTGGGGCGTTTCTCTTTGCAAACAGCGCAGCAATCATCACCGATTCCTTTGAACCGAATGAACGAGGGAAAGCATTAGGCATCAACCAAATCGCGTTCCTTACCGGACAATTCGTCGGCTTGGTCCTTGGTGGCGTCATCGCCCCATTTGGCTGGAGCTACATCTTCTGGGTCACCGTCCCCTTCGGCATCATAGGGACAATTTGGGCGCAAATCAACCTTAAGGAACTCGGAGTCATCAATAAAAACCAAAAAATTGACCTCCTTGGCAACATCACCTTTGGGGGAGGATTAACACTCATCCTCCTTGGCATCAGCTACATCCTCGTCCCCTACGGCGACTCAGAACTCGGCTGGGGAGACCCCTTTGTCCAACTCGCCTTAACCCTCGGCAGCATCCTATTATTCCTGTTTGTATACATCGAAAAACGAACCACCAACCCAATGTTCAGACTCGATCTCTTCAAAATCAAAGACTTCAGTTTCGGAACAAGCAGCCTCTTCCTCTCCTTCATGGCACGAGGTGGACTCCTCTTCATGCTCGTCATCTGGCTCCAAGGAATCTGGCTCCCCTTACACGGCATCACCATCGAACAAACACCCTTCTGGGCAGGAATCTACATGCTCCCGATGACCGCAGGATTCCTCATCATGGGACCACTCAGCGGATACCTCTCCGATAAATACGGACAACGACCCTTCATGGTCTGGGGCATGATACTCGCGGCAGCATCATTTATCTGGCTAGCATTCATGCCCTACAATGTCGACTATCTCTCACTCGCACTCGCAATCTTCCTCCAAGGAATCGGCACAGGCATGTTTGCCTCCCCAAACATGTCACTCATCATGAGCTCCGTCCCCGCAGAGACACGAGGAGCCGCATCAGGGATGAGAGCAACCATACAAAACGTCGCACAATCACTCAGCATGACCATCTATTTCGCGATACTGATCATCGCACTCGAAAGCCATTTTCTAGACACAGCCCTCGCCAAGGTTCCCGCATCGTCAGCCTTATTCTCCGTGTTCCTCGGCCTAGCTCCCCCCGGCGTCAACGCAGACACCTTCGTCAATATATTCGCACCAATTTTCATGGAAAGCTTCAGCTTACTCTTAATCATCTCAACGGTGCTATCAATCATCGCAGCTCTCTTCTCATACAAGACCAATAACAACAAAAAAAAGAACCCACACACACCATAACTCATCATATTAAAAAAAAAACAAATAAAAATACGTTTATAAACCGAATGGGCCCTGGACTTTCAAAGTTAATATAATAAACATGGGAGTACAGTAACTTTACCCAAACATCTTTTTTTTGCAGATATAAAAATTCCTGAAAAATAAATGTTAATGATACTACGTAGGAACGCAATTGACATAAACGACAAAAAAAGATATCTCTTCTTTTTTTCCTTTTTAATATAGATTCGCACAAAACCATGAAATTAAATCAACACGATTTCAGATTCTTTTATGTAGGGAACTGTAACTCTTTTTTTACATGAAGGACATTTAACTATTTGAGTAATTATAATTCCATCTCTAGTAAATTGGATGATTTAACATAAACATCACTATTCGATGTGTACATGCTCGCAATCGCTCTATGTATCTTTTCCGGTCTAAAATATTTTTGGCATTTTCAAAAATATAGAAACATTAAGCTATTGACTTATACGTCCGATAAGAGCAATTTTTTACCAGTAAAATGAAGTCCGAATCTCCCTTTGATGAAATTATTATTTTTACTGATAAATTGACGATTAAATCCCTAAGGTTGTGTTGAATTATCGCTCGTTGCGTTCTGCAGCGATCCTTCATCGTATTTCCAGATTTCACAACCTGTCACTGCATTTATTGTTCCAATAATTAACGCATTTGTATTCTTAATTTGATATACTGACATCGATCGTACCCCATTGTTATTTACATCCCCAAATCCATTACCCAGACCATTTGTTTCATTACCAATAATTTGGATCCAATGATCACCGTCGTTCGTCTTCCAAACCTGACACCCATCACCTTCCTTCATAACTAAATCTGAACCAATCGTGTATACAATATTTCCTTTCATTATATATTTAATCAAATCCTTTAAACTAAGAGAAATATTTTCCCGTTTGACATTATACGTTCCAACATACAATGAATCATTAAAAACTTTCATGGTCCATGCATAAATATTATGATTATCACCAAATCCATTCCCCGAACTGTTCTTCTCTTTGAACCCCCCCACTATACACTGCCATTTCTGATCTTCACTAGCATTTGACCGCCAAATCTGCAACCCTATTTCCGGAGAATTAAAAATTTTTACCTCATGAGGTTTATCATGAATTCCCCTTACATTGAGAGTGACTGTAAACGCCGGTAATGCTGCAGTGCCAGCATATAAACAACCTTTGAAAACAGTTAAGGTTCTAATTCCATAATTGTAAATAACAGCTATCTGAAAACTTCTTGGATAACTTCCTCTCGATCCAACAAGGCATTCCCAGGTGACACCATCTTGACTTCGCCATATTTCTCCACCAAATATATTTTGCGTTCCCACAAGTAACTTACCATTGTATTCCTTCATATACCAAGCGTAGATATTCATCGATTCTCCAAACCCACATGGCGTGTGTGATCGACCGCCAACAACGGCTTCAAAATCTGTCCCATTAGATGTTCTCCATACCTGGCAACCTTTGGGAAAATTAATCGTACCAATGTAAAGAAAACCCATGAATATCTCTGCGGACCATATTCCAAGATTTGAAGAATATCCAAATCCTTTATCTACTACTTTTTCCCATGGTCCCTTTAAGGGATTATTTGTCCTCCACAATTCACATCCATTATGACTATTTGCGGTCCCCGCATATAACATTCCCTTAAATTCGATTAAGATCGAGCATTCAGCGTTATTTTTATTCCCAAATCCCGGACCAATGGTAGCACTTGAACGATTTCCCACTGACTGAATCCAATCTGTTCCATTGTAACACCAGAGTTCACAACCATTCACCTTATTACTACTCAAATTGAAATTCGTTACCCCGACACAAAGATATCCAGCAAAAACAGTCATTGCTCTGGTACCCACATTGTGTTTATCCCCAAAACCATCTTCATTTATTTGCTGCCAGGAATGTTGTGATAGATTAGAATTTTCTGACATCACAGAAGTAACTTTTATCAAGGATGGAAGAACTGATGTATCCGTTGTTTTTTTGGAGATTCCAGAAGACGTACTGGCAAAAAACATCAACGTTATACCAACAATGAGCCATTTTTTCGTTATCTTATAGTCCATCTTGAATAATACCCCCATATCTCATTTTATATATTTCATATGTTCCTACTTATATAAAAGTTTCTAAATGAGAGTTTGCCAGTTTTTTCAAGACGGAAAACAAAAAAAACAGTATTTTTCATAAGAAATCTATTTAAAAGGGGAGTTGAACGGGTCAAATATAAGAAATATGATTATTCTACTAAGTTTTTCTCGGCTTTCATATAATAGCGTAATATAAATGGCACAAGCACCGTCGTCAGAAGACTCATCAATATCAACGATACGTAAATATCTTGTCGAATAAACCCTGAATTCAATCCGATAAGTGCAACAATCATAGCGACCTCTCCACGAGGAACCATCCCCATACCCACCGCCAACGAATTTTTATGGGTCATACGGCCTATACGTGCCCCTATATAACAACCAATAATTTTTGTGATGAACGCAACAATAGTCAAAGAGACCAAAAACCAGAGAATCTGTAACGTCAGCGTATGAAAATCTGCAAGAACACCAAGTGATACGAAAAATATCGAGGCAAAAATGATCTGTAGATATTCTGCTCCTTCTTTGAAATTTTTACCACGTCTGATAATCACAGTTGATAAAGAAACTCCCGCTAAAAAAGCACCAACAATTGCAGATAGTCCAATGAGTTCCGCAATCATCGCATAGCAAAAAGCAATCATCATTGCAAAAATAAAAACCGTTTCGGGGTATCTCTCTGCGAGTTTTGTTGTATCAAATTTTTCAATAAGTTTTGAAAGATACGCATAACCGATGTAGGCACCTAATACTAAAAAAATTACTGCTTCAATAATGATGAGAATTAGCGGAAAAAACGATACAGAATCATTAACAATTTGCATAGAAAATGAAAGTACAAGCAAACCGAATACGTCATCAATCACTGCAGCGCCAATAATTGCTTTTGCTGCCTCAGTTTGTAATTTACCCATTTCTCGTAGAACATTTGCAGTGATTGCAATACTTGTCGCAGTGAGTGCTGTACCAACAAAGACTGAACTGATAAAATTAAAACCAAAAAATTCAGCAAGAAAATACCCACCTATCCAGGGAATAATTACTCCGATTAGAGCTATAATACCATATTTGATATTGAATACATCTTTTATCTTAAATTCAAGGCCAATCACAAATAATAAGACAACCGCGCCTAATTGAGCGAAGCTCTGAACAGATTCTGTATACGTGATTAAACCAAGCAAACTTGGACCAATTGCTATCCCCAAAAGTATTTCCCATACGATAGCAGACTGATTTATTTTTTGTGCAATAATATATCCTGCTAATGCTACAAAAAGAAGCAGACTTAACTGAAGTTCTATGGATGTGGTGATTCCTTCAAACACATCAAAGTCGAATCCTTTATCATCTGAAATAACTTGTGATTTTTTTATCCGTAGTATATAAAAAAAGAAAAAATCATATAACAGAGAAAAAACCAAAAAATGTTTTTAAATACGAGCCCGAATCTTGTTCTGTACTTTTTCCTTCTCATATTGAAAATAAATAACAAATAATTTAGGAAGTATAGGAACGTTCAAATCCTCTTTCTTATTTGTTATTTAGTGGTATCCGTGAAGAATCTATGAAGTCAAAAGAAAAAAACAATATTGATGTTGTTATACGAAAAATGATAATAAAGGATTATGATCCCTTAATTGCACTGTGGAAAGAAGGAAACATACCATACAGACCACAGGGTCGTGATAGTAAAAAAAACATCCGATGGCAATTACAACAACCGAACTGCTTATATTTTGTTGCAGAGGATGAAGGAACAATCGTCGGTGCTATCTTGGGTACTCATGATGGGCGCAAAGGTTGGATCAATAGACTTATCATTACTTCGTCCTATCGTCAGAAAGGGATTGCAAAACGATTGATTAAAGAATTTGAGAATCAGCTTGCCAGTGTAGGAATTCACATCGTAGCCTGCCTCATCGAAGATTGGAACACTGCATCAATGCAAGTTTTTAAACGATTGGGGTACACAAAACATACTGATATACTCTATTTCTCGAAAAGAAAAAATAGAAAGACGTGAGGAAAAAAATAACTCTCCGTTTTTTTTTTTCCACATTTCTTGCTATTAATATGATGTTCTCATTAGTACCTCTTTCCTTTTTATAGATTCATTTAAATGGCGAATAAGTATTTGTTAGTTGATGAGCAAAACCCATCATCATCCATTGAAGCATTTTTTGAAGAGAGCTTGCGAGTTAGGGGCTAAAGAAGCAAAAATTATTTCTCCGAAACAGGTGTTCACCGCGGAATGGGTGCGACGGAAATGTCAGTATGGTTGCGATGATTACGGTGTTCATCTTACGTGCCCACCTTATTCGCCGACACCACAAGAAATGCGACGAATGCTTGATGAATACGAAACCGCCATTTTTATTCATAGTCCCCTGGGATGGACTGATATTAAAACTATTGTCAGTACACTTGAACGTGAGGCGTTTCTTTCAGGGTACTACAAAGCGTTCGGATTGGGTTCAGGTCCCTGTCATTTATGCGAGAGATGTAATTTGCAAAAAGGATGTAGGCACACCGAAGAAGCACGCCCATCCATGGAATCTTGCGGAATCGATGTATTCCGTACTGCAAGAACCGCTGGATATCCCATCGAGGTCGTTCGTGACAATGCATGTCCCCAGAATTATTATGGATTGCTTTTACTGCAATAAGGATTCTCTTGAAGACTTGCCGATTCTTTATAATTGATACAAAAATTATTCCTACCATTTTCATTCTCATTTATTTCCCTATCCTTCTAAATAAATGCTTTACATACAAACGAAGGAGTTTATGCGCAAAATCAATTCTACACATAAACTCATTTCCTAATAATCTACAATTTCCTGCATTCTCTCTTCATTTTCATTATAGACTACGTATTTTAAATTTTAATAAAAACAAATGCTGAGGAAAGAGATTTGAACACGCATTCAAAGTTAAAATAAGCAAATTGAAAAGAGAAAACAGTAGGTTTATGGTGGCGGCTCTTCTGCGAGGAGTTCAAAGAGATTAAAGTAATGAACAGGGTTGGAGCATGCTCTCGTATCTTTGCCGGCAAAAGAAATCACCATACCCCCTGTCTGAGGGCAGACGACAAATTGTGCCATTGCCTTATAAATGCCAAGGGTGGTGATACCAAGCCACATTACAAAATCTGATTTTCCAGTATACTCTTCACGAAGCGCCTTCATGGTGCTGTTTAAATCAAGAGCCCCATAGTATTTTTCGATTTGCTCACTCAGGGCTCTGTAATGTATCCACGGGAAGAACATATTTGATTTACCAGCTACAAAATAGAGAAAACCCAGCAGGCCACTAGGATTATAGCGGATTCGGTTAATCTCAACATTAGCACATGCTGGGTCAACATACTGTGGTGTCCTTCGAATCACCTGTTTTATCTGCCAAAAAGGATCTGTTCCCTCAACGGGATTATCCCAGGTGCCCACATAGGAGATATTCGCTGTTTGATCAAATGCATACCCAATTGGAACATTGGCATCAGATAAAACAAAATTCGTCCCACAGGTTCTATTCGAAACCAGTATCTCAATTGCTTCATCGGCGGAATCGGCTCTATCCAACACCATTCTCATACGAAAGGCAGGGCAAATCCCATTGAATGTCGTATCATGCGTTAAACACGTATCCTCACCCACCACAATACCCTGGTTGTTTACCCCACTCCATGCAGTGATATCCCCTGCAAATTCAGGGTATACTGAGCCATATCCCTTCTCAGGATTACGCACAAACAACACAATGTTCTCATGTGCATTGATCCCCGTTTCCGGGTCAGTAAGGCTTAAAGACCAATCTAAACTTCTTACATGATATAATTTTCCATCAACTGTCGCATTACCCCACAGGGAGATCTCGCAACAGGAATACATATCATTGAATACCGCAGGCATTGTGTTTATCACTGCCACATCATTAAAAGATAGACCTGAACCATCTGCCATGCCCTGCAGTTCCTCTTTGTATTCATTTGGTAAATAATCATCCATCACATTCCAGATGCCCAGAATTTTATCATACGGAAAACCATGATTCTCAAAAAAGATTAGCTGAGCCCGCATGTTTTCCTTTATTTGATCTTTCAACAAATACCCATGCTGATATCCCATATCATAATATGAACCACTAAGATGGAGAATTTTCACTCCATCTCGTACTTCAAACCACCCTCCATTCAATGGATCATAGTTTGTTGTGGAACATACTCTTTGTTGTTCATTTGTCATCCCCAACGCTGGTAATATAGCAGGTGACATTAACAATGTCATCAGACATATTCCCACTATTTTCTTTTTCATGTTTTTATTCTTCCCTTGTTAAAACAGGTTATGAATTAATATCTCCTTGATTGATTTAAATGTTTGGAAAAGATAAAAATCAGGATTAACAGTGATAAAAGAAAAAAGGGAGGAGAATTATTAACTAATATTTTCCTGTAACAACTCATTAAACATTGTGTGTAGACGCTGTAATAAGTGGGACTAGGAGATGAGTTTTTGCGGGAGTTCTACCAAAGGTAATTTGAGATCTGTTGATTTCGTCATTTAAATAGTGAGTTATGCTCTGATCCATTGTATTCTTTATTTCATCTAATTCGCTTTCTCTTTATTTAAAATCAAGGGATAGAAAATTTTAAATCCTGCATTTTATACATCCCAGTCGAGGCACTGATGATTATGTGGTTACAATTACGCCTATATCTCTTAGTAGGGCTAATGTTCGCGATTCTGTATGGAATTTTTGTTGGAATTGGATACTATCTTCAGATCACCGGGGGTTATTTTTACCTCTTTATGATAGGAATTGCTGCAGGGATCGTTTTTTTACAATATTTAATAGGACCAAAAATAGTCGAATGGTCGATGCGAATTAAATATGTCAATGAACAAGAGTATCCGAGGCTTCATCAGATGGTCGCGGAACTAGCGGAAAAAGCAGGGCTACCCAATAAACCAAAGGTTGGTATTTCACAGCTGCCGATTCCTAATGCATTTGCGTTTGGACGAACTAAGAAAGGCTCACGCGTTTGTGTCACTAAAGGGCTTCTTGAACTTCTAAATGAAGATGAGCTAAAAGCAGTCCTAGGTCATGAACTGTCTCATATCAAACATCGCGATGTTGCAGTGATTACGATACTTAGTGTGATTCCGATGATCTGTTATATGATCTATGTTTCGTTTTTATGGGGTGGAATGGGGCGACGAGACCGTGATAGCGGGGGAGCAATCGCGATTGGAATTCTTGCACTCTTCGTCTACTTCATCACTAATCTTCTTGTCATGTACGGATCACGAATCCGAGAATATTATGCGGATCAAGGGAGCGCTGAGCTAGGAAATCAACCTCATTACCTAGCGACCGCTCTCTATAAACTCACAGTAAGTACTGCCAGGACGCCAAAGCAAGCATTAAAACAGACCGAGGGAATGAAAGCATTTTTTATTAATGACCCATCACGAGCAATGTATGATGTTCGTGAACTGAAGGATATCGACTTGGACATGAGTGGTACGATTGATCAGAATGAGTTGATGATGCTTTCCACAAAAAAAATATCGCTTAAAACCAGTGATAAACTCCTTGAAGTGCTCAGCACTCATCCCAATGTCGTGAAACGAATCAAACATCTTGCATCTCTTTCGATCGCCTAAATTGACTGTTACAATGAGAATTTGGGACATCTCACCAGAAAAACTGTGTCGAAACCATTTGTTGGGTGAACATCGGGAACTCCACGCGATTTGGTCAATTCTTATACATAATAAAAAAGGGTACGCACATCACCCTGAAACTGTACGATGGAAAGGGAAACAGAAAGCATTATATCTTCGACATGAGCATCTTGTAAAGGAGATGGTACGGCGAGGGTATCGCCATCACAGCCCGCTGGAGATATCATTTGCTACAGGACAGGACCAACAAGATGTCTTTGTAGATTCACACGAAGAACAAGTATGTTTACTCCGACAGAAAAAATGTCGATGTACCGTCTAGATGAGCTATATTTAGATTTTTGTAAAAAAAAAGAAGGGGGTATTTCTACTTTTGTCCAACGCCGCCCCATTTTGAGATGTAGACTATCCCAAGAACACAAATAACCGTTATTACAATGGCTGATATTACAGCTATAGCTGCACTTGTCATATCGGTTGGGGCAGTGACTTTAAAGGGAGTCATGTTCATTAGCCCTACGATTATATCTTTCCAAATCAGCGCTATGATAAAACCAAATGCTGCGGCTATTGCAACTGCTATTGTGCTCTTTATCTCTTTTATGGTTACCATTTTTTTTCACCTCACCATAGTTATGATTAGCAGGAAAATATTCTAGAGCTATATAATAATTTCGAAAAAAAAACATATTTTAGGGTTATTCTAAAGGAATAAGGGTTTTTCCAAATAAAAGTCGTAAAGAAAGAAGTGGCCAGAGAACCAATAATACCACCAATAGAAAAGAAGGTAGAACATCAATATGTTTAACCAAATAGCTCAATAATACGAAGGGAATCAACAGAAGCGCGAGCCCTTCATGTGCTCCTTCATATCGAAGCATGAGGTTACGCTCCTTTAGTGATGCAGTAAGAATCCCTCTCGTTGTAAAAAACAGGGAGAACGCGATTACGAAAAAACCAAGGAGAGGTATCGGATAATCATATAATAAAATCGAGGTATATCCTAAGAAAAACGGAAGCAAAGCTACTAGGAGATGTGCTGTTTTTATCGCGTAGGTGTACATGATAAATCGTAACGGTTTTTTCAACTGGTCTCCAACAACATAGACACCCAGGACCACCGGTGTTGTTCGAATATTAAGGCTTGTGTCAAATTCCACATCTTTTAAATTCGCCGACACACCAACCCTGAACACCCATTGCAGGAACCATACACAAGAAATGATTATCGCTAAAGTTGATACCTGATTAGAGACGGCCAACGCCCCGAAC
>CABMCU010000060.1 GCA_902384685.1 uncultured archaeon
CGGGCTTGCTACAGGGACATATGTGAAACAAGTCATGCATGGAACGCAGATTATCATTGGGAGTGACATTCGTCAATCCAGTCCAACACTCACACATGCGTTCATCGCTGGTGTCACCGCAATTGGAACCCACATTCAACACACTGGGACAACATCATTCGGACAAACACTCTTCACCGGAGGAGAACTGAAGGCGAATCTGATTGCTTTTGTCACTGCTAGTCACTTACCACCAGAGTGGAATGGGATTAAGTTTTACTACGGCGATGGCGTCGGGTTCCCTGAAGAGAACCTTAAGTCTATTAGAGACCTTGTTTTTCAAGATACGTTTGAATTAGTTCAATGGAATAAAATCGGCCAGGTAATATCTGTTGACGCAAGAATCGGGTATAAAAACTTCTTTACCTCTCATTTCAAATTCAAGAAGAAACTCAAAGTCGTACTGGATTGTGGCGGCGCAAGTATGACGCTTTCCGCCCCAGAGATATTCACCGCGTTAGGATTGCATGTCTTCCCGGTCTATTGTGACCCTGACCCAACATTCTCGAAACGCCCACCCGACCCGAAACCAAAGAATCTCACAACACTTGTCGAGACGTTAAAGAAACACAACAGTGACTTTGGGGTTGCGTTCGATGGCGATGGAGATAGAGCAGTCATCGTCGATAATACCGGTCAGATACTTTCTGCGGATCAAACAGGAATCATTCTAGGCAAATATGGTTTGAAAAAAGATAACGGTGTCATCATCGTGAACGTTGAATGCTCCAAATCTGTCAAAGAACAACTAGAGCCACTTGGCTTTACCATCAAACAAATACCAGTTGGCCACACCTTTTTAACACTTGAGGCAAAAAAAGAACATGCGCCGCTCGGTATCGAATCTTCCGGGCATCTTATACTCCCCGAATATTTTTTATTTGATGATGCTCTTGTCATTCCTTTGAAAATAGTGGAAATCCTCGAACAGGAAAAAAGATCCTTACATGATTTGGTGTTAGAAATTCCAACTTATCCAACAAAAAAAGAGGAAATTGAATGTGCTGATGAGATTAAGTTCGATGTCATCAAAAAACTCAAACAGAAACTATCGAAGGAATACAAACAAGTGAACACCATGGATGGCGTACGTATTGATTTCGAAGACGGATGGGTGTTGATACGTGCCTCAAATACAAGCCCTATTATCCGATTAACTACCGAGGCAGATAATGTGAGTATTCTTCAGGAATTAACATCGAAGTTTATGATGGAAACACAGGAAATCATTCGAGACATAGATACAAAAACATAAAGGTTCGAAAGAATATGCCGCGACTTTTTGGCACCAATGGTATCAGAGGCGTTGTGAATCAAGACATGAACAATGAACTTGCCTTAGGTATTGGAAAAGCCTGGGGTACATATTTAAAACAAAGAATTTCTCGACCTAACTGTGTTATTGGAACTGATGCTCGGCTCTCCAATCATATGTTAAAATCTGCTCTCTCCGCAGGTCTTCTATCAACAGGATGCGATGTTGTAGACGTAGGTCTTGTTCCAACACCAACCTTACAATATACTGTGAAAGAAAAGCAATTTGATACCGGTATCATCATCACCGCTTCACATAATCCACCTGAGTTTAACGGCATTAAAGGAACCGCAAATGATGGAATTGAGCTTTCTAAAGACGTTGAAAAAGCAATCGAAAAAATATATTTTTCACAACAATATGATCTCTCAAATTGGAAAAACGTTGGTAACTATTTAACTTGGAATGGTGCCATAAATCTTTACATTAAAGGAATCCTCTCAAGAATTGATACTGAATGCATTAAAAAACAACGGTTCCATGTCGTCCTTGACTGTGGAAACGGTGCTGGAAGTCTGGCTGCCCCTCTTCTGTTAAAAAAACTTGGATGTCGGGTGACCAAGCTAAACTGCGAACTCGATGGTACTTTTCCCGGACGTCCTTCAGAGCCAATCCCTGAAAATCTTAGGATGCTTATGAAAAGCGTCCCTGAAAGTGGTGCTTCATTCGGAGTTGGACTAGATGGTGATGCAGATCGTGCGATCTTCGTTGATGAGAACGGAACATACATCTGGGGCGACAAATCGCTGTCCCTTGTTGGAAAATATATTACAAGGGAAAAAAAGGGAGGATTGGCGGTCACTCCAGTGACAACCTCTACATGTTTCGAAGACGTTATTCATCAGAACGCAGGAAATGTTGTCTACACAAAAGTTGGTTCCCCCATTGTTGCTCGTATTATGATGGAAAAGAAGGCTGTGTTTGGGGGAGAAGAGAACGGCGGTCTTATTTTTCCTGAATTTCAGTACTGTCGAGACTCTGCTATGTCTCTTGTAAAAATACTTGAAATCCTCGCAAAAGAAAAAAGATCTCTTTCTAAACTGATATCAGAGATCCCATCTTATGAAATTTACAAAACAAAAATAACCTGTCCAAATGAGAAAAAAGAGCGTATCATGAATCTGCTAGAGGAACAGATGAAAGACAACAACAATGTTACGAACGTTGACAGAACCGACGGAGTAAAATTGTACATGAAGGATGGTTGGGTCCTGTTGCGTCCATCAGGCACAGAACCGATTTTTAGAGTGTATGTTGAATCAAAAGAAAAACAAAGAGCTGAACAGTTAACGATATTCTACAAAAACCTTATTGAATCTCTCATTCAAAGTACGTAGCAAATCATTTTTTTTCATTCTTTGTTACACCTCCTGTCGTTTAGATAAAGCTTATAAATAAAAAGGCTATACGCTATCAAACCTTCGAAGTAAAAAAAGGTATAGGAAAAGATAAATACTGAATTGAAATGTAGACTCATGGAGGTAAAATTATGGCTGAAAAACCACACCTAAATTTAGTAATTATTGGTCACGTCGATCATGGCAAATCCACACTTGTCGGAAGAATCTTACTTGACACTGGGCAGTTCCCTGCGCACATGGTAGAGAAATTCAGAGAAGAAGCAAAAGCAAAAGGGAAAGAAAGTTTTGCTCTGGCATGGATTTTCGATCAACTGAAAGAAGAGCGAGAACGAGGAGTTACCATTGATGTTGCGCATAAACGATTTGACACTGACAAATATTACATCACTATCATCGATGCTCCAGGTCACCGAGACTTCGTTAAAAACATGATCACCGGTACATCACAGGCAGATGCTGCTATCCTCGTTGTTGCAGCACAACATGGAGTCATGGCACAAACAAAAGAACACATGTTCCTTGCTCGAACTCTTGGTGTCAAACAAATGATTGTTGCGATTAACCAGATGGATGCGACAACACCACCATACGATAAAGCACGTTATGAACAGGTAAAAAACGACGTTCATACTCTTGCAAAAAGCGTGGGGTACAAAGATGAACAACTGCAATTCCTCCCCGTCTCCGCTTTCGAAGGAGACAACATAAAAGAGAAAAAAGCAATCACCTGGTGGACTGGTGACACTATTTTAAAAGCTATTGACAAATTTACCCTTCCTGAAAAACCAGTAAACCTACCTCTACGATGGCCAATCCAAGATGTGTACACCATAAAAGGTGTCGGTACGGTTCCGGTCGGAAAAGTCGAGTGCGGTATCATGAAACCTGGACAAACACTGGTCTTTAAACCCAGTATGAAACCTGGCGGGGTTTCTGGAGAAGTCAAAACAATTGAAATGCACCATGAAACGATTAACCAAGCAATGCCTGGTGACAACATTGGTGTCAACGTCCGCGGTCTGAATAAAGGAGATATCAAGAGAGGAGACGTCGCAGGACCCGCAAATGATCCACCAACTGTCGCAAAGTCATTTACTGCACAGATTATGGTATTGAATCACCCCTCTGTCATTACGAAAGGATATACGCCTGTCTTCCACTGTTACACTGCACAAGTCGCATGCAGATTCGAAGAAATTCAAAAGAAACTTGATCCGAAAACCGGGCAAGTCAAAGAAGATAACCCTGATTTCATCAAAACAGGTGACGCCGCGATTGTTAAGATCATTCCCACCCGTCCGATGGTCATCGAATCATCAAAGAAAATTCCACAACTCGGACGATTCGCTATTCGAGACATGGGACAAACTGTCGCAGCAGGTGTCTGTTTAGAAGTCGAGGCAATAAAGTAATACCCTCCTCTCTTCTTTTTATCATTATCTTAATAGAGGAAACCGAACATGCCAGGGCAGAAAGCACGAATCTCACTTACCAGTACGGAATCAACCAAACTTGAGGAAGTGTGTACGCAAATTAAGATGATCGCAGAAAAAACTGGTGTCGCACTTCGAGGACCAGTGCCTATGCCAACGAAACGATTGCGGGTTCCTTGTCGCAAATCCCCCGATGGAGAAGGAACAGAAACCATTGACCATTGGGAAATGCGGATTCACAAACGCCTCATTGATCTGGATGCAAGTGATCGTGCGTTACGTCAGTTGATGAGAATCCAAGTTCCTGACGGCGTTCACATTGAGATTGTTCTCAAATCATAGAACAACCCTTTTTTATAAGTATTATTGTATACCCTTGCAGTAGTTAAAACACTGCTGAGGTAGCAAAGCTCGGTCCACCGCGCCGGCCTTGAGAGCCGGTTCTCCGTAAGGGGAGCGGGAGTTCAAATCTCCCCCTCAGCGATACTCTCTTTGGGCGTGTGGCCTAGCCTGGATAAGGCACCGGCCTTCTAAGTCGGTAACCGCGGGTTCGAATCCCGCCACGTCCGCTTCTTTCTTTATTAGAATATTTTCCAGATCGATATTTGACTGCTTGTGACATTGACTGTATCATAATACGCGATAATTTTTATCGTATGTCTGAAGAATGAGAGTTTATTCCATGTCCAAATATACGGTGCTTCGGTATCAGTAAATTGTAATGTATTATCCATATAAAACTCAATTTTTTGCACAGTCCCTGAAAACACATTGACTTGTGATTCCACGTCAATTTTACCAATAATCATTGTGAAAGGAAACGCTCCTTTATCTTTTCCAAAAATATATAGGTGTTTTTCTTGAGGATTGGTAATAACAACACCCGGATACGCATATTCGACACCACACGTACGGTAATCAATTCCATTACCCACCAGCCCAGAGTACCGGTCCAAGGAAAAGATATTCACTGTCGGGTCCCAATGCTCGTGAACACCAAGGCTATGGGAAAGGTACACGCCGTCATGTTCTGGATCATAGGTGTTCTGATTTGGAACCGCGGCTTGATGCAGATAGTTCTGAGCCCCTTCACAGGGGTTTGTTCCTTCCGCATAGAGAAAATCATACATGACGGAATCCATAGCGACTGGATCTTGTGAGAAGAACAGGCTGTTCGTCCAATCATCGTTGAACGGATACATCAAGAACTTCGCAATCGTCTTATGGTCCACCTTGGTGTCATATGTCCCATCACCGAGATAGATAAGTGTCTTTCCACCTAATTCTTTATACGCGAGGAGGTCAACTTGTGGCGCTGGGTTTCCCATGATTAATCCTGAGAGATGGTACGAATGGACATCGGACACCGGTTCGATGAATGACCCAAAAAAGTTCTTCCCTGAGAGGGTCACGCCGTTGTTTATCGGATGTCTTTTCAACAAGGGCATGTCAATGACGTATTTCGCCTCAGCAGCACAAGTGGGAAGTGTTCGGATTGTGCCATCCGAAAAATACATTTTTGTCGAACTCGCTACCACCTGCTCTCTCCCTTTTGCCCCGCCTGTTGAATCAACGTAATGGATATGTGGAAATTCCTCAATGAGTGAATCTGCAGGATATGTCTCATAGTAAACTCGGTTGTAGAACCAGTTCGGTATCGGTCGAGACGCATCAAAAACAGTAATATCCTCTTGGGCGACACCGACGGTGTTCACAAGCTTACGTAATAAAGCTTTCACTACATACGGGCTTGCATCTCGATCGTTATCTTCTTGGGTATAAGGATCCCCAACACCACCTAATGCATTATTGAAATTCAATTTGATCGCGATTTTTTCCCCTAGTTGATAACTCGTATTTCCATTTCCATGAAGCTCATTAAAATAGCAAAATATAGAATTCCAGGCATCAGTATCACTTGAGGTCCCTGTAAGCTGTTGAACACCTATTGAAAACATTTGATAAATCACATTTTGATTATTGTTCTCTTGATTCCACCAGTACCCGGATAGATTTTCTTCTGTAGCGTTTGGATTCCACACCCACACAACTCTACCAGGATTCACACCGGTTCCCACACCCATAGGTTGCTTTGGGATGGGATCCCAGGAAGTTGTTGCAGGCTGTTTTGTCTGGAAATAGTTCGATGCAAACACTGCACCGGTGACGGTGAATAATACAACAAAACCGGCAAAGACTGTTGGGAGTGTCTTTGCGAATTTTGTTTTTGCGTTTCGCAGCCACACCGCAAGCCCAGCAAATAAAATCCCCCAAAAAGCGATATATCCAAGCGAAATTGACATGGCGACCTGTTGGCAGGGATATTGTGCGCGCTGTGGTTTTGGAACTACCCTGATGAGAAACCAGGCAATATCGATGATTCCAGCAAGATGGAACCAGATTCCTTTCC
>CABMCU010000061.1 GCA_902384685.1 uncultured archaeon
ACAGAACTGACTGTAAAACTCTGTTTTGCATGGTGAAAAAGCTCAAGTAAACCAGGCTCATCAAAAGGAAGTTCTCCGTTCTTCAGTGTATCAACAATTTTGTTATTAATGTCGACCCCGGTGACAGTATTTCCCGCATTAGCGAGCAATAACGACGTCGGCAGACCAATATATCCAAGACCTAAGACACAAATCTTCATCAAACCACCTTTTTTATTATAGTTACAATTTTTTTACCCGCATCCCCTGAGCCATACGGATTAGTCCATTTCTTATTTTTTTCGTCCATGATAGATACACAATCAAGAATTTTTTCTGGATTCGTCCCCGCCAAAATATTACTTCCAACCCTGAGAGTCTCCGGCCGTTCTGTATTATCCCTTAGGGTAACACAAGGAGTTCCAAGAATGCATGTTTCTTCCTGGACACCTCCCGAATCTGTGAGCACTATCCTGGAATGTTCCTCAAGTTGTAAAAAACTAAAAAAATCTACTGGCTTCACAAGTTTTATACGCTCAGAAGTTAGTGCAAATTCTTTCATCTTTTTCTGGGTTCGCGGATGAACAGGGTACACGATTGGGATATTATATTTTTTATGAAGTTGTGTTAACCCCTTGAGAATTCTTTTTAAACGGTTGATATCATCAGTATTTTCTTGCCTATGTACTGTTACTAAAAAATACTCCTTATGGCATACTCCTAAATCCTTTAAGATATTCGATTTTTTAGCAGCAATTTTTTTATACTTAAAAACAGCATCCACAATGGTATTTCCGGTTATGAAAATTTTATTCGCTTGGATATTTTCATAACGGAGATTTTGTTTTGAATTATTTGTCGGTGCGAATAAAATATCTGAACAATGATCCGTTAAAATCCTGTTGATTTCTTCAGGCATGGTGTAATCATAGCTCCGAAGACCCGATTCGACATGTCCAATCTTTATGTGTAATTTTACTGCTGCGAGTGCACCTGCAAGGACGGTATTTGTATCTCCTTCGACCAGGACAATGTCAGGTTTTTCCTTGTGTAAAATCTTTTCTACTCCGATAAGGATCTTTGCTGTTTGTTCTGCATGAGAACCGGAACCAACATTGAGATTATAGTTTGGTAGAGGTAATTCTAACTGTTGAAAAAAGACACGATCCATATCAAATGAGTAATGTTGACCCGTATGTAAAATAAAAAGATCCAAATTTAATTTTTTACATTCGTGAATAATCGGGGATAGTTTAATTATTTCAGGGCGAGTGCCGAGAATAATCGAAATTTTCATAGTACTCCTTGATCTCTTTTCTTTTGTTATGACGTGGCTATCGTGCGGAAAAGATTCATCGAGGTAACATTACTATGTTAGTGTATAATGTTAATATGGTTTGGTAATCCCTCACAGCCACATCCCTCACTACTTTATTATGGATTTTTATTGTTGTATTAAAAACTCGTAATACAGAAGATATATAATAAACCTATTTTTTATGACCATAGCGCCATCAAGATAAAATCCTTCTCGTCCCCATTGAAATGAATTCATGTTTCTTGATTCTTTTC
Organism: uncultured archaeon; assembly: GCA_902384685.1. GTDB lineage: Archaea > Thermoplasmatota > E2 > DHVEG-1 > DHVEG-1 > SM1-50. Next base: position 1,552 of record CABMCU010000061.1, read on the forward strand.
TTACTTGATGCTTTTTATAATTCAGGGGAGAACATTTAGCAACAAACCGATGAGTATCGAATGAGCACTAACAATGAGAATATTATAAATGATCGCCACAGGGGGATAAAGAAAAAATGGTTTTGATTATAATCTGTAGATTCTCAAAACAATTCCGATAACTATTGAGACAAAACCAAGGACACCAGTACATATAAAGAGGCGTTGTTTTGCGACAACCCAAATAACACATGCTAGTACTGAAAGACCGTGTGATGCAGGGTTTTTCGTTGAAGTGTCTAAGTTTTTATATTTGCAGGTCACGTTTGTGTTAATGACTTTGAGTCCTGATTCATGGGCTTTAATCAATTGTTCGCTTTCGACGCTGAATGCGTCTCCTCTGAGTTTTGGCGCGATTGCTTCAACCGCTTTCTTGTTGAATGCACGAAACCCACATTGACTATCCGTAACAAATCCACCAGCACCCAGACTCGTTGTATAATCAAGCACTCGTTTTCCGACACGACGCCAGAAGGGCATTTCTGTATCGTTGCCAACCCGATACCCAATCGAAATATCATGACCATTATTCATCACATTCCCTAAGACAGCAGGAATCTCAACAGGGTTATGTTGACCATCGCCATCGATCGTCACGATATAGTCAAAATCGTGTTCGAGCGCAAAGGCAAACCCGGTTTTCAGGGCAGCGCCTTTCCCTTTGTTCTTCAGATGTGATAGCACGACTGCACCCGCGTTTTTTGCTCTCTCCATGGTACGATCACTACTGCCGTCATCCACTACGACAACCGTATCAACATAACGTTTTGTTTTTACCACAAGACTTCCAATGGTTGTTTCTTCATTATAGCAGGGAATGACAGCAAGAGAACGCGATGCGAAATGAGATGTTTCTCGAGTCAGTAGTATTTGTGTTTCTTGTTCATCATTTTTTCTCATCTGTCTCATCACTATATTATTCTGTTACATCACTATTTAAATGATGTTTTACAACTGTTATCAGATTGTATTGTAAAACAATTTCATCAAGGATAAATGGTGAGTGTGTTTTCTGAAAAATAACGAAGGAAAAAATCAAAAACACCTAACAGAGAATTCTCAGAAGGAAGAAAAGATAGAAATCAAAAGAGTATTCCTTAATCCAGTCTTTTGAGTAATCGAGGTAACACATGTAACAACAAACCCGTGAACATCGCAAAAGCACCAATAATTATCAGAATGCTTGTTATGATAGTATTCGTGGTTTTAGTTATAAAATTATATTGGGGATAAAGAAAGGTAGCGAGCCCTAAAAAAAATCCACTGAGGACACTAAGAAAACCAGGGAGCGTGATGAATAATAACGGACGTCGTTCCGCGATAACCCAGATAATATACCCGAGTACCGAAAGACCATGTGACGCAGGGTTTTTCTTTGAAGTGTCTAAGTTTTTATATTTGCAGGTCACGTTTGTATTAACGACTTTGAGCCCTGATTCATGTGCTTTGATCAATTGTTCGCTTTCGACACTGAATGCGTCACCTCTGAGTTTTGGCGCAATCGCTTTAACCGCTTTTTTGTTAAATGCGCGAAACCCACACTGACTATCGGTCACAAATCCACCAGTACCCATGCTTGTAGTATAATCTAGCACGCGTTTTCCAACGCGCCGCCACATGGGCATTTCTGTGTTGTTGCCTACGCGATAGCCAATCGAAATGTCATTGCCGTTATTTATCACATTATCTAATAACGCGGGAATCTCAAGAGGATTATGCTGACCGTCTCCGTCGATGGTAACCACATAGTCGAAATCGTTATCTAAAGCATATTTAAAACCGGTTCGTATCGCAGCTCCTTTTCCCCTGTTCTTTCTATGTGCTATGACGGTTGCTCCTGCCTCTTTCGCGATTTTTTTTGTTTCGTCAGTACTTCCATCATCAATGACTACCACTTCATTGACGAATCGTTTCGTTTTCAGGATGACATTCGCAACAGTTACTTCTTCGTTGCAACAGGGAATAACCGCAAGAGTGCGTTGATGAGCGGTTTTTTTCATTTTTTTTCTTCCTCAAATCGTGTACATCTGATAGGGTAAGGATCTCCTTTCCATTTTTATTAGATTCATCAGCCTTTGATAAACATATTTATTTCATAACTATTTAAATATTTTGTTAGTTGTATATATTTTTGTTATCTCCTCTCATATCCGAAACCAAGGATTGTCAAAAACTCATTCAAGCAAACAAAGATACTCATACATTAGAAAATTCATATCCACTAAAATCAATACAAGGAGTTGAACATACACCAGGAGAATACAACCACTGAGGCTAACGAAGTGAACCGAACCAATCACCAGTTTATTTGACTAATGATGCGGGCATGCACATGAACAACAGATGCGATAACATGCCGAACTAGAATACGTTTCTTGTAATACACGTCGCCTACACTATCCAGTGTTTCAAAATACGGTTCGAGTCATCATATGAAATGTTTTTTACAATATTATTAAAAAAAATAAAAACTTAAAACAATAAACCAACCACGACTCTGCCAAATGATCAGAGACATACACAAGATCTAACACCGTAATTATACCAGTATTATCCACATCCTCCCGAATCCATCCCGACACTCCACTTTTACCATACTGATCCGATATTACGACTAAATCAAGAATCCCACACGTACCATCATTGTCCATATCCCAGTTCGCAGGCATCGAAAACAACACGTTACTAGAACTAATCACATTGCTACTGGTATCCATTGCCCAAATAGTATAGCTGTAGTTCCCCGCAGTGGAAAATGCGGTAGTCGACCGATAATAATACTGGCCTAAGCCTTTTGCCACCATCGATACATTGTTCCATGAGCCACTATGGGTATGAATCCTCAACATGACTTGGGACAGGGCAATATTATCAGTCGCCGTA
>CABMCU010000062.1 GCA_902384685.1 uncultured archaeon
TCCACCGATATCTTTGAATCTTTTTTAGCACAAAATTCATTTCCGAACGAAGAACTTTTTAATCTCCCTGATGAGCGGATTGCTTTAAAATTCATGTCCGCCAGTCTTCCCGCGACCATACTTGGTGATCTTCGAGCCTTTATCCATAATACACGAAAACCATTAGTGGTACGCTCCTCAGGGGTACTCGAAGATTCGTTGTTACAATCCTTTGCGGGTATTTATGATTCTATTTTGTTACCAAATGAATCCTGGGAAACTGATTTCCGGTTCCAGGATGTCTGTAATGCGATTAAATACGTCTATGCTTCAACATTTTTTGAAAAAGCACGAACATATATTAAGTCAACACCAAAAAATATTGGTGACGAAAAAATGGCGGTGATTATTCAAGAAGTCATTGGACGCAAACATGAGACATATTTTTACCCGGCGATTTCAGGGGTGGCAAAATCCTATAACTATTTCCATCAGGTGGTTGTAAACAAGAAGATGGAATCGTCTATCTCGCGCTTGGTTTGGGAAAAGCCATTGTTGATGGAGGTAGTACGTTTGGGTTTTGTCCCGAGAGACCCAATATTCCATTATACGGGACTCCAAAGGATTTTATGAAATATTCACAACGTAAATTTTATGCGTTGAATCTGAAATCTGTGTATCGTATCGTTGAGCGAAATGAAGAAACATCGTATAGTATTCTTGAGGTAGAAGATGCACGTAGACACGGAATATTGGACAAAATAGCATCAACCTACGTTCGTCAAGATGATAATCTCTATCCCGGGGTATACGAGGAAGGATCTCTTGTCATTGATTTTGGCCCAATCACCCAATACGATGCGATACCATTGGCAAAAGATTTGAAATTATTGTTAAGAATTAGTGAAATTACGTTAGGTTATCCTGTTGAAATAGAATTTGCAGTAAATATTGGGCAGACAGAATCCGAGCGGGCAGAATTGATTATCTTGCAGATTCGTAGTATGGTCCCGCCAGGAAAAACGAGTGATATCGTTATAGGGGATTTCAACCCTAAAACAGATATCTGTTACAGCAAAAACGCTTTAGGAAACGGAATTATTGACACAATCCAAGATATTGTCTATGTAAAACCATCTTTTAATATGTCAAACTCAGCTCAGGTTGTGAGTCAGCTACGTTCTTTGAATTCAAAGATAATGAAAGAAAAAAAACCTTACATGCTTATTGGGCCAGGGCGATGGGGTTCTGCAGATCCCTGGCTAGGAATCCCGGTTATTTGGAGTGATATTGCTGGTGTGAAAATAATTATCGAGACACCTTTTAAAGAGCGGGCGATTGATCCATCGCAGGGTTCACATTTCTTCCATGATCTTATCTCCTCTCAAGTTGGATATATAATAACTAAAGAAAGGAAAGGAAACATTGATGTACAGTGGCTTGATTCCCTGCCTGTAGTTGAAGATATGACTGAAGTAAGACATGTACGAGTACCCTTTGAAATAGAGGTGAAAATAGACGGAAAACAAGGAAAAGCAGTTATACGGAAAAAGAAAAATATTAGATAATTGTACTACATTAAATAATATGAGTGGAATAGGAGATAATCGAAATGACACAGGAGATTACTATGGATGATAAAATTACAGAATCCACTAACGGAAACATGATGCGGGAACTCAAAGAACGGGTAAAAGAACTCAATTGCTTTTACCAAATTACAAAGGTCGTCAATGATAGTAAACTCTCCGTCGATGAAGCGTTGCAGAAAATAGTAAATTTAATGCCACCCGCTTGGCAATTTCCTGAAATAACATGTGTACGAATTAATCTTGAAGGACGGAAAGAATTTAAAACAGAGAATTATAAAAAAACAAAATGGACACAAGAAAGCGATATTTTAGTTGAAGAGAAAAAAATTGGACGTCTTGAGGTTTTTTATCTTGAAGAAAAACCTCATGCTGCGGATGGATCGTTTCTCTTAGAGGAACGACGTTTAATCGATGCAATTGCCGGTCTTTTGGGAAAATTTATCGAAGAAAGGCGCATCAAAGAAGAACTTGAACAGCAACGAAGACGATTAGATTACGTTCAAAAAATAATGTGGGCAGAGGAAAAGGAGATTGCTACGATATCAAAAACACCTGAGAAAAAACCTGATTGGGAAGTCATCCTTGATCTGCTTGTAAAAACCGATCCTCGGACATTACTCCGAATGACTAGGAAGATGACGTATTTTTTATATAGAATTGAAAATGAGAAAGTCACCGCTCTTTTAAATCGAATCGCACCTCTTATTGATAGTGATTCAAGTGCAGTGGATTTGCGTGATATTCATATGCCAAATCAACGGCAGAATCCCGATGATTTGGTGACTATACAAAAAGAGATCTTTGAAATTGCAAAAGAATGCATCCCTGCCGAAGATATCTCAAACTTATTTGCGAATTGGATGAAACAAGATAAGGCACGACCATTGCTTCTTCAATCTCAAAAAACAGGGATTCCTTTAGTTGAAATTGCGGGGGAATTAAATAGGTTCTTTGACCAACCAGACGCGGAATTAGCAATATCACCAGAAGATCAAATGAGTATTAAAACTGCATTGATTCAGCGGTTTTTCACTGAGCGTTTAGAGTATGTTAACGTCGCAAAGATGTTTTTTGATGTCTCTGACTTTGATTTTCTGTTAGAACATGTAGTTGGCCCAGCGCAGGGTACGGGAAAATTAGGGGGAAAATCATCAGGGGTATTACTTGCGGAGAAAATCATCAAAGAAGAGATGAAAAAAGATGACGTTCTTAAAGATATCGCGTTTCCAAAAAGCTGGTATCTTACCTCTGATTCCATCTTATCATTTATTCACTATAACGATTTAGATGAAGTATCTCACGTGAAGTATTTGGATCCTATTGAGATTCGTCAGGAACAACCATTTTTAGAGCAGATTTTTAAACATTCATCGTTTCCGTATGAGATCGTTGAAGGATTACGTCGGATTATTCGAGATTTCAAAGATAGACCCATTATCGTACGTTCCTCAAGCCTTCTTGAGGATAACTTTGGGTATGCGTTTTCAGGGAAATATAAAAGCTTATTTGTCCCTAATTTAGGGAATGAAGAAGAGCGACTCCATGCGTTAATGGATGCTATTGCAGTGGTGTACGCATCTACATTCAGTCCGGATCCGATTGAGTATCGGCGCGAGCGAGGGCTTCTTGATTTTAACGAAGAAATGGGGATTTTAATTCAAGAGGTCGTTGGAACTAGGGTTGGACCATATTTTCTACCAACCTACGCGGGAGTGGCTTTTAGCAGAAATGAGTTCCGCTGGTCCCCACGTATCAGCAGAGAGGATGGAATGATTCGTATTGTCCCTGGTCTTGGGACGCGAGCTGTTGATAGAATGGGGAATGATTACCCTATTTTAATTTCACCGAAAAGACCAAACCTTCAAGTCAATCCTCTTGTTGAAGAAAGGGTAAAGTACTCACCCCGATTCATGGATATGATTAATTTAGAAACTGGTATGATTGAGACTGTTGAAGCAGTGAAATTCTTCAGAATGTATGCAGATAAATTTCCGAAACTCAACAATATCATCTCTATTCATGAAAGCGGAAGACTAAATCCACCAAATGTTCTCTTTAACCCAAAAGACGCAGATATCGTCGTTACCTTCTCCAACCTATTTGAAAAAACTGATTTCCTTGAAAAAATAAAACGTATATTAACGATATTAGAAGAAAAAATAAATACCCCTGTTGATGTGGAATTTGCTTATGACGGGAGAAACCTTTTTATCCTGCAATGCCGCCCGCAAAGTCAATCCCGAGGTATTGAACGAAAACCATTACCTAAGGACATACCAGACGAGCAAAAACTCTTTTTCACGAAAAAATATGTGACTACAGGTCAAATTGATAACATCGAATATATCGTGTATGTCATACCTGAAGAATATACAAACCTTACTAAAGGAGAACAGATGCAGAAGGTCGCAAAGATTGTCAGTGAGTTAAACGTAAAACTTCCGAAAAGAAAGTTTATTTTGATGGGGCCTGGGAGATGGGGTAGTAAGGGTGATATTAAATTAGGAGTTCCAGTGAGGTACGGGGATATCAATAACTCTTCTATGATTTTAGAAATAGCAAAAGAAAAGGGTGGATATACTCCTGAACTTTCTTTTGGAACGCATTTCTTCCAAGACCTGGTGGAATCAAATATCCGGTATCTCCCCTTATATCCTGATCAAGGAGAAGATCTTTTTAATGAGAAAATGCTATTTGAATCGGAAAACAGGTTATCGGATGTACTCCCTGCATATAAAAATTTTGAGGATGTGGTGCGTCTCGTGAAAATCTCTGATGTCATCCCAGGTGGAACCCTTTCTGTCGTCATGGACGGTGAAGCAAACGAAGCACTCGCATATCTGAAATCAGCGGATCATCTGACCTGGCGGACGCAGAAGATAGAAGAAATCGCACAAGCACTTGATCCTGAATTATATGGCATACAAGAGATGTATCTAATCGGTAGTACGAAAGACGGGAGTCCTGGTCCTACGAGTGATATCGATTTGCTAGTACATTTCAAAGGCACTGAGGAGCAGAAAGATAAACTGATGGTATGGTTTGATGAATGGGGGAAAAAACTCGCAAAGGAGAACAAAGAACGTACAGGTTTTGATACCGAAGGTCTCCTCGATGTCCACATTATCACTGATGAGGATATTAAAAAGAAAAGCTCCTGGGCATCTCATATCACATCTCCGTATCAGACCGTACGGAAGATCTCCTTGAAAAAAGATGTTTAAGAAACGGGGAATAATTCTCTGATTGCATTCTCCAAATGATTAGTATCAAATCGTACTACTGCAAGCTCAGGTCCATCATGAGCTGCAGTAAATGAATACGTTCTTCCAATTTTTTCCTTCCATAATCCTGTAATGCGTACTGATTCATGGACGTGACCATGTAATGTCAATAATGGTTGATGTGTTTTGATAAAATGTTGGATTGCGATACTTCCTACATGTACATCCATAGGTGCGTGATCAACTTTTTTTCCATGCAGGTCTGCTCGATCAAGACATGAATGATATGGTGGTGAATGAAATAGATAGATAGTTTTTCCTGAAGGACTGTTTTTTGAAAGTTTTTCTAAATCTTCGGCAATGGTTGAATATTTTATTTCATCAAGTGGAACATCAACTGTTCGTTTCCCTTGTTCTAGTGATATTGCTCCTACATCAACATATTGGGAGACGTCGTAACGCTCCCAATCCTTGAGTTGAAACGGTGTCGGAGGAACATACGAATATCCAGTTATATACGTTTTTTTATAGGATATGGTTTTTTGATGGATATAATCTAGGAAATCTGACATGTCTGCATTAATAAAAAGTTGTTCATATATTCGCGGATCATCGTTACCCATGATAATAAAAAATCGGATTTTTTTATCAACCTCATTCTGTATGTTTCTGATCTCTGAAAAAATAGTTGTTTCAATAAATTCTTCTATGGTATTGTGATTTACTGATTGAAGAGGAAGAAGATCACCACCTAAAAAAACAGCATCTGGTTTCTCGTTTCTAATGATTTGAAAGAAACGTTGGAATCGTGAGTTGTTTCCATGGATATCTGAGACGAAGATGCCTTTCAACTTTCCACCAAAGTTTAATTCATTATGCGTGCCATCTGTTAAATCTTAATAAATTTTGGTTTTTTAAAAAAGATATCATAAACTATTAAAATTCCTCCTAATTACGGTTACTACAAAGGAATACTTTCCAGAGGGATTCTATGTATCCGATTGTTGAAAAAAAAGTACTATCAGTAAATGTCAAACTCCTAAAAATAAAAGCCCCATTGGTTGCAAAGAAAGCACGACCGGGTCAATTTATCATTCTTCGTATTGACGAAAAAGGGGAACGTATCCCTTTAACGATTGCCGACTCAGATTCAAAAGAAGGAACTGTTACTATTATTTTTTTAGAGGTTGGAAAGACTACTAAACAACTCGGTGCTCTTAAAGTTGGTAATTTGTTAGAAAATTTTGCAGGACCCCTAGGCATGCCATCGGAAGTTAAAAAATACGGTACGGTCGTCTGCGTCGGTGGCGGGGTCGGTATTGCTCCATTATACCCGATCGTGAAAGCGCTGAAAGAAGCGGGAAATCATGTGATCTCGATCCTCGGGGCGAAAACCAAAGATCTTCTTCTTTTAGAAAAAGAAATTGAAAGATATAGCGACGAATTCTATATTGCAACCGATGACGGATCAAAAGGTCATAAAGGTTTTGTTAGTGATGTCTTACAGAAAGTAATCGATAAACAGAAAGTCCA
>CABMCU010000063.1 GCA_902384685.1 uncultured archaeon
GCTGGATATGGGTGCGACAGTTACGTATCATTTTAATTTACAATCAACACAAGGTTGGAACACGACGTATACCTATCTGCTCTCCACTACTATGATGTTGAATTACGCAAACACCCCGGATACAAATCAAAAAACTAACAGCGTCATCTGGGAAGTGAAGAATCCAGATGGAAAAAATACTGGAAAAGACGCGATATTATCAATGAACCTGACAAACCCGACAACACCCTTTTCAGATAAAGAAGATATTTCTCTCAACTTCACCTTAGACACCAGTACAGTAAGTTCCATTAGTTTTACCGATGCCGTTGTTGTGAAAAAGATTGCCCTCCGCAACTATGACATATTACCTGATTTTGTCACTGGATTAGATATCATACCTGCTGATGGCGTACGACTGTTTATCGACAACGGGCTGCTCTCCTGGACAGATCTGTATGAAAAAACAATTCAGCCGATTGAACAACAGACGATCCCTTTGATAGAGAACTCCTCGTTTAATCAAACACTTGACCTCTCTTTTTCCTGGGATCCGAGAAGCACCATCAATTGTTCAACTCCCTACAATATCACTCATATGGACAACGAACCAGTGATACAGGCGAACTTCAACGATCCTAACGTACGCTTGCAGATTTGTCAGATGCCAGCGAGGGCATTCTTCGGGTTGATGAACGCAGGGGCAACCGCAACGATTGCATCAACAGATGTGAACTTTGATGTTGTACTCCAAGGAATCAATTATACCATTATACTGAAGCTCCCTACAAATATCTCTCTTAATGGGTATAACGTATATACCTGGAATAAAACGATCCCTATCACAGGGACATTTCTCTCAAGACTTCAACCGACGCCTCCATATACAGAAGAACATATTGACACGCGCATAGAAATCGAACTGTTGAAGATGGATTTAAACATCCCGAGTTTTTTCACAGGAAAAACCGAGTTAACAGCATCCACAAAGATGAAAGAAGATGATCGACTCTACGTGATCCATCGGAGTGGCGAGCTTTTCATTCCCCCAAAAATCAATATAACCTACTTGAATTCAGATGCGTTCCGTCTATGTACCGAAGAACACGTCTTTAGTGAAAATCAAATAATTTCGTTTATTTCACAGAAAACAGAGATGTTTCAACAGCGGTTATCTGCGATTTTTAATGGATTGCATGTAAAGGGTATAATCGACAAAAAAACTTTTTCTAATTCACTTGTGTGGGATGGAGATATCTCTGCAATGAATAATATTGTACCGGTTGTGATTTCCAATTATGCAAATGAGGTATATGCAGTTGGATTTCATGCTTCATTATGGCCTGCTGAGCTTACAATTACACCACAACGATTTACCTTCCAAGGTGTAGAAAATCAGACTGTGACTTACCGAATTATCTTCCCCCGAGGGATTACGGTAAACGCAAGTGATAGTAACGAAAAAATTCTTGTTACGGGAAAAACAAATGACGGGAGGGATTACGTTGAACTTTCTTTTGATGCAGAATCGGCAACACAATCAACAGTGCTTACCTGCATTCTGAATGAATCACCCGTATATATCATTGGCTTATTTTTACCGTGTATTCTTGTCTTCATTTTACTCGTTGTTCTTGTGGTCATTATTTATTTAATACGGAAGAAGAGAGGAGGACTACGAAAAGGGAAAAGAAAACTCTTCGAACCAGAAGATAATGAACCGTCTGAATACAATGGCCAAGATTACTATGTGCCACCGTCTCCTCCGTCGAAAAAGAAGAAGAAATAATTTCAGTGTTTGTTTCGTCTCAGCATCACTGGAGCAAGAGTGAGGAGGGAAGGCGATGTTCTTATGAGTGGTAGTGCAAGTTTTGAGGGGTAATCGATATCTCCGTAGGTGTTGATGATTTCAATTGTTTTATGGTTGTTTAATTTTTCTAGATATTTGTTAAGGTGTTCGTCGGTGAGGTTGGTAAATATTTTCCTGAACTGCATACCCAAGGAGAGTTCTCGTCCGATTTCTTTTGTCCATTTCGTATGATAATGTTTTAAGAACTGTCCGTTGAATTGCTGTTTTTGTAGTGCTTCTTCTGCAACGCTGGCGCATTGCACAGCACAGAATAACCCAGGGTAGATGCCACCGCCGGAGGTTGGTTTGATCTGTGCGGCTGCGTCTCCAACGATCATAACGTTATCATTCGTTGTTTTTTTCAAGGGGCCTAATGGAATTACTCCACCAAATCGTTTCATCACTGTAGTCTCTTGTAGAATTGGTTGCTGAAGTAAGGCCGCGTAGTAGTGTTGGAGTGGATGATTGCTTTGTTTTCCGATACATAGTCCGATGCGTGCGGTAGTACCGTGTGTATTCGTTGGGATGACCCAAGCAAAGAACCCCGGAGCTATATTATGTCCAATGAAGATATGGACGAAACGAGGGTCAAGTGTGGTATCTGAAAGTTCAGCGCTGATTCCTTGGAGCATCTCGATTGGGTATGGAAATCCAAAGATTTTTCGTATGCTTGAATGGGATCCATCTGCACCAATAAGTATATTGCATCGAACTGTTTGTGTTTGTTCGTTTTTTTGTATCGAAAGTGTTATATGGTTTTCTTGTTTTTTGGCGGAAACAACTTTATGTTCTAATGAAAGGCTTGCACCTGCTTTTTGTGCTTTTTGTGCAATATTTTCATCGAATTTTTGGCGGTTTATTACTAGTCCATGGACTTTCTTATCTCCAATCGTTAGGGTTGTCCCTGATGGGCTATGGATATATGCGCCATAAATTTTATTTTGAATAATTCCTATTTTAGAACATTTGGAGATATCCAAGACACGTTGGGTTACCAATCCAGCGCAGTGAACTGGTTCTCCGATGGTCATGTGTTCTTCAAAAATAGCGACATGCCTTCCTTTTAATGCGAGTTGTTTTGCGGCAAAGCATCCTACGGGTCCTCCGCCAGCAACAACGATATCGTAGTCATCCATTGCTTCTCAGAATATCAATAAAGATTTATAATAAAAACGGTATTACGGGGATTATGATTTCTAAAAGCATTATTTTACTGTTCTTGTCGGAATATATTGGTGGCATATTCTTTTTTAACAAGAAAAAAGAAACTACTGAAACGAAGAAAAATATCGAGAACCCTGATCCATCGATGATCTGTAAGTTTGTAATAGATGGTACGGGTAAAAAAATCGGGGAAAGTGTTTCCATTGATCATGATGTGTTGATTATTAAATCAGGGTCTCAGTTTTTAGGTGTCCCTCTGAAACATGTAGAACCAGGAGAGAAAACCCTGATGGTGAAAGGTCTCATTGATTTTACAAAAGCTTATGAAATGGGGGAAAAATGGCGGAAGGAATCGTATCGTGAGATGAATCAACATGATTACCCAGAAGAAAAATCAAAGCGACTCTGAATTCAAAATGGTGATTGTAACTCGTTCTGATCTGCCTCTTTCTGTTGGAAAACTTGCAGCGCAGGTCTCTCATGCTGCGGTCACATGCACGCTTCTGACAAAGAAAAATAAGCCGAGGTGGTTTTCGAAATGGATACGGGAAGGTTCGAAAAAAGTTGTGGTGAAGGTGGAGACTCTAGAGAAGTTTTTTCTGCTGAAAGAAAAGGCAGAGATACTTGGGATTACTACAAATATTGTAACTGATGCGGGATTTACTGAGATTCCGGAAGGAACGCAGACGGTTCTAGGGATTGGTCCTGCACCAAGTTCCTTAATTGATCAAGTGACTGGGGAGTTACCGCTGTTATAACATTCATTCGGAGAAGCAAATTATTTAGTTAAAATGTCTTGGTCAACGAATAAAAACAAATTACGAACATTTTTATAATGTATTAAAATTCTTTCAATGTTCTCTGTCGATTATCCGGTAATACAACTTTTCGTTCAACTTCCCGCCATTCCAAATTATGTTCTTCAAGAAGTTTTTTCACCATATCAGGAACACGCGGTGCGCAAAGAATCCCTCGAACTTTCGGTTCCTTTCTGTCTTTTTTAATATCTTTTACATACATACGAAGTTGATGAACAGAGCTTATCGTCGCTAAGCTACGTTTTACCTCAATGACAACAGGCACGTGATTTTTATCAAATCCAAATAAATCGATAGATCCGGTTTTCACTGGTTTTTCACGTTTCACTATTCTAAGATTTTCTTCGATGATAGTTGGATCACTTACAATTTGATTTACGACATCAATTTCCATACCAGCGATGATTAGGTTTGCGTGATCCACGAGTGAAGTTGCTGTCACCAATTTTAGCCGGCGGAACGCCACCCTCATTTTCTCAGCTGGGTGTAGGTGTCTGCAATTAAGTATGAGTTGTTCATCCTTGATTTTGAATTCAGTAATACTCCCAGTCGGCTGCCAGTTTACTGGCTCACGCATCACTGGTTGATGAACCAGGACTGTGCCGTCCTGTTTGATCATAATAAGACGTTCACCCCAATCAAGTAACGATCGTGCGCGTCCCTGGTAATCTACAATGCATTCACCCATTACCAACAGCATGGTTTTTTCTGGTTTTGAGGTGTGATACTCATTGATAAAATGTAATGCGTCTGATGCGGACGGATGAAGAGCGGTGTGCACGAATTAATTCCTTCCTCAATATAGGGATTTGAATGTCATCTTAAACAGTGAGCCTAGCTTGTTCTTTCATTTTATAGTTAGCTAGTTCTTTGAACATATCATCTTCTTGTAGTACGGTTAGTAAATTTTTCGAAGAAGAAGATGAGGATATTTGAATTTCTGTCGTGCGTCCATAGCGCCCCTTGGAAATCACACGAGCAGTGATGACACCTAGCATATCAAGTTCAGAGATGAGATCGGTGGTTCTCCGTTGCGTTAAGCAGGTATATCGTGTTTTCTTACACAACTCTCTGTACACATCGTAGACCTCCCCAGTTGTAAGCGCTTGGGTGGTCCCTGCTTTTTTATTTTGTTTATCTAGTATAAAAATAGAATAAAGCACCATCTTGGATTGATTTGGTAAGGTGCGGACTACCTCAGTGATACGATCAAGTTCGATTTTATTTTGTGCAAGACGCACATGAGACCGAGTGATTTTCGGAACATTAATACGTTCAGCAAGTTCCGCGGATACTCTGAGAAGATCTAATGCCCGGCGAGCGTCTCCGTGCTCCTGCGCGGAAAGCGCAGCACAAAGTGGAATAACATCTTCCTCGATGACGTTTGGTTTCAACGCAGTTTTGATCCGAGCGCGTAAAATATCCTGGAGCTGTTCTGCATCATATGGATAGAAAAGCATGCTTTCCTCACCTAGACTTGATCTGACTCGAGGGTCGAGGAATTCGGTAAATTTTAAATCATTGGAAATACCGATAACAGAAACTCGGGCGTTATCCAGCTCACTATTGATACGGGTGAGATTATACAAGGCTTCGTCACCCTTGAGTTTATCGATTTCATCCAGCACGATGACTGTGACACTTTTTTCCTTGTCCATCATCGCTTTTACTTTTGAATAGACTTCATCGGTTGGCCATCCGGTAAACGGAACATGGTCGTTCCATTCACTGATAAATCGGTTTGCAATGTTTTGTAATAATCGGTATTGTGTGTCAACAATTTCACAGTTCATGTAAATGAAATTTACTTTTTTTCCAGTTTGTTCGCCTTTTTTGAGGAGTTCTTTACCGACGAATTTGACGACTGCTGTTTTTCCGGTTCCGGTTTTTCCATAAATAAAAATGTTTGAAGGTGATTCTCCCTTAAGAGCAGGGACTAAAACATTTGCGAGATCATTAATTTCTTTTTCTCTGTGCGGGAGAATTTCTGGTGTATATGAGGATCTCATGACTTCTCGGTCTGTGAATAGTCCATCGTTATTAAGTAAATGGCTGAAGATATCTCTGTTTGCTGTTTCTTTGGTGATAAAACACGCCTCCTCGTATGGTTGTAAGGAGTTATGGTATAATAAATTTATGTGTTAATTTTTCTCAAATTTTCCTCCTGTTGCATAAGGAAACGGGGGAGGGGATGATTTCGCATGGAACTTGATATCATGGGTCTTTTTAATTTTTATATTTTTTTAATTTTATATTTTTAAAAATAGCAATATTCAAATAGTGCAAAATATATACATATTCGGGACTACTAACGTCTTTATTCCACCTTCTTTTGACTACAACTCTTATAAACTTTCCATACGAAATAAAGGGGTCCCCCTAAACGAAATAAAAATATATTTTATACTCTCCAAATTTTAAGAAAAAAAAAAGAACAGAAATACATGAATAAATGTATATTTATCGCTTACCCACCTACGATGATAACATCTTTAACTGATTTGATTGCTTCGAATGGAAATACCAAATGGCCGACTTCATCAAGATGATACAACCGTGGATCAATATCCTCAGAAGGTTCTACAAGAATACTGAGCAACTGACCAGTTCGTTCATCTACCAACGAATTCCTCAGAATGCCGAGGTACAAACCCTCTTCACTCATGACTGTCTTTCCTCTTAGATCACTCTCAAGTACTTTCATCATATCCCTCTCATTTTTTATACTACACTTACATATATTGAATGTCGCGTTCTTTTTTATCCTTTTTGGCGATACTGCTACCCATATCATCCCTTACTTTCTTATAATATTTTATGACATCTTCCGTAAGGCTACCACGGGCTTCGCCAAAAGCATGTTCAAAATGCTCCTTACGAATTTCTGTTACGTTGATATCGTTACGGAGGGCAATCATTGCTGCCTCCCGACAAAGGGCATCGATATCTGCTCCAGAATAACCTGTTGTTTTCTCTGCGAGCTCATCAAGAGACACATTCTTTGCAAGTGGCATATCTTTTGTATGAATCTTAAATATCTCCAACCGTGAGATACTATCTGGTGCTGGAATCAGGAGCAATCTGTCAAATCTACCAGGACGCAATAATCCCGGGTCGATAATATCTGGTCGGTTGGTCGCCCCAATCACCACCACGCCTTCCATACTCTCTAATCCATCAATACTGGTGAGCAACTGGTTCACAACACTCTCAGTCACATGCGAACCCTCAAACGTTCCACGACGCGGGGCGATAGAATCAATCTCATCAAGGAATACAATGGTTGGTGCGACTTGACGTGCTTTTTTGAATAACTCACGGACCGCTTTTTCACTCTCGCCCACCCACTTACTCAATACTTCGGGTCCTTTAATAGAGATAAAATTCGCTTTAGATTCATGCGCGACAGCTTTTGCAAGAAGAGTTTTTCCAGTACCCGGAGGACCATATAGTAAAATCCCGCGAGGCGCATGTATACCCATGCGTTTGAACACCTCTGGTTGGGACAATGGCCATTCTACAGATTCCTTTAAACTCTGTTTTACATCTTCAAGGCCACCAACATCTTCCCAAGAGATTTTAGGAATCTCAACAAAGAACTCGCGTAACGCTGAAGGTTCAATGCCTCGGTGTGCATTCTTGAAATCATCTAAGGTAACCTCCATTTTCTCCAGTAGCTCGATAGGAATCGGTTTTTCTAAATCAATCTCTGGGAGGTAACGTCGTAACGCGTTCATCGCTGCCTCCCTAGCTAAGGCAGCAAGATCCGCTCCAACAAAACCATATGTGATATCAGCAATATCATCTAGTAGAGATTCTTTTGAGATTCTCTTAACGAAATCATCCGGATTTTCTCGAATGGTTGTAAGCCGTTCATTAATCTGTTGTTCTGCACTAACGTTTGATTCAGTGTCATCTAAATCATACGGCAATAAATTCGTAATTTCATCTGCTATCAAATGAATCACTTTTTCATAGAATAGAGAAGGCATCTCTGCTTTAAATGAATCAAAAATCACTTTTAGATAATTGCCGATGATTTCAGAACGTTTATTCTTATCTTTCGATCGTAACATACTTCGTAAAAGATCAGAGATGTGGATTTTTTTAATCCCGTGCTTGATAGCGTTTAGGATTTTTTCTTCATTGACTGTCTCCCCAGGGTACAATTCAGCAAGACCTGGGTAAATCGGCATACCTCTCGTATGAATGAGTAGGATTTCTTTTCTTCCATTTCTGTCAGGGACATCTATACGGATTTCACGGTCGAACCTACCTGGTCTTCGTAACGCAGGGTCGATCACATCAGGAATATTGGTTGCACCAATAACAATAACTTTTCCTCGACCCTTTAAACCATCCATCAAAGTAAGAAGCTGAGAAACAACACGACGTTCTACTTCACCATGCACTTCACTACGTTTTGGTGCGATTGCATCAATCTCATCAAGGAAAACAATTGATGGTGCATTCTTCTGTGCTTCTTCGAAGACTTTACGGAGGTTCTCTTCGCTTTGCCCGTAAAACTTACTCATAATTTCTGGACCATTGATCGTGTAGAAGTTCGCACCAGATTCGTTTGCCACTGCTTTCGCGATCAATGTTTTTCCAGTCCCTGGCGGACCGTGCAGAAGAACTCCTTTTGGTGGGTCAATACCCAGACGATCAAATAACTCTGGATGTTTCAATGGCAGCTCAATCATCTCTCTTACTTTTTGAATCTCAATATGAAGACCACCAATGTCTTCATAGCTGACTCTTGTGCCTTCCTCCTCAGTAATTTTTGCAGCTTCTTCCTTCACATGCAAAATAGTACGTTCTGTGATCATCACAATCCCATGAGGATTCGTATCGACAATGATGAATGGCAGAGCATTACCAAAAAAAGCAATACCTGGGATGACGATTTCATCCCCTTTAGTAATCGGCCGGCGCAGCATATTTTTCCGGATAATAACATCAATTCCCATACCAAACTCAATACGTTGACCTTCCGGCATCAATGGAGCAAGAACGACATCATGAACTTCTTTTACCTCAGCACGTCTGATTTTCACTCGATCTCCTAATCCCGTGCCAGCGTTTTTCCTGGTTAGATTGTCAATACGCACAAGTCGTTTCCCTTCATCAGAAGGATGGGCCCGCCAGACTGACGTAGCAGTCACTTTGGTACCCTCAAGTTCAATGACATCGCCGATAGAGAGATCAAGATCCGTACGGGTTTGAGTATCAATACGCGCTCTGCCATAGCCGACATCTTGCTGGAATGCCTCTGACACTTTCAGAACAACTTCTCGTACCATAACTCCCACCAGTTGTAGTTACTGTGGCCAGAAGAATAATGCGTTTTATAAAGTTTTCTCTCCTAAATTATTTAAATAGTAATAATCAAAAGTCAATTAATTAAAAAGAAATTATATTGTAAAGACTATAATTTAATTCTGGAAGAAAAAATGATTTTCATTTACATTAAATACAAAATCGTTACCACACAGTATTGAGTTCTTACCGATTTGGTTAAATCTGCGATGAAGTTATTGAATGTGAATTTAACATGTCTTATTTATTCTCTATTTTCTTTAATAAGTATCTTTTCAACAGAATCATACCAATCGGTAATATCAACACTATATTTCTTTGCAACATATAACGCAGCAACTTCACGAAAAAGTATTTTTTCTTTTTCCTCTTGTTTTATTTCTTCAAATATTTCTTTTTGACTGTGATTGGTTTGTGTGCTAATTTGAATGGCAATCCTATCGATAATGTTTTCTTCTTTAAATTCTTCTGTTTTTTCACTAAAAACTTTTTTCGATGGAGTAAAGCCTAGAGGGATTGTGATTTTTTCAAAGGGGAAATTTGGTTGTAACAAACCATCCTTTTTTATGAGTAGTTTCTGTTTGATTGCGTAATTGATAAATTCCTGTGCTTCTTTTGATGATAACCAATCTAATTCCATTGAGAGTGGCAAATAAAGTTCTGAGTCTTTTAGTTGATTTTTTCCACTCCTGTTGAAGAGGAATGCAATCATGATTTTTGCTTCAGAGTCCATATTGATCGCTTTGTTTTTTATTTACATCAACAAGGATACCAGTTATGCCTCGTTCCTCCCAAAGAGAAATAGTATTTGGTGCGACCATATAAAGATATATTTTATGTTTTATTGCAAGATTCTTAAAAAAACTCGTTAAGGTAAAATCATCGTTCGTTTGAAGTCCCTCACTAAACACAACGACACCAACATCTTGCTGGGAAAACTGAAGTATCAGAGGTTGCTGCCCATGTGTTGAATTGATACAGAAATACACTTCATCATCTGTCAGTTCGAAGACACTGGGGATATCCATCTCTGGCCAGAGTTCTTCTCGTAAAGTGATGTTCGTTGCCCCAGCCATAATTATATCCATTATATCATCAAGGCGCCGAGGTCCACCATCTATCCAGAGAGAACAATGTTCTGTGAGTTTTTGGTACAGATCAAGAGATAGGTTGTTGTGCTCTATCCCATCGAGATCAAGTACATATATCATTGTATCTTTCTCAATCTGTTTGAACAAGTCATCAATTGATATTTGATTACCGTCTTTTCCATCGAGGATTATTCCATTTTTTATGGAGATGAGAGGAACAATATTCATAATCAGGGCAATCAGGTACGTCACTAAATACTTTTCAGATGTTGTATTTTATAAAAAATCTCCAAGAATACCACTGGTTTTAACCAGTGGATGAATTGGAGTCTAACTTTTTTTGTTCACTTGGTGAAATCACCGATCTTTGTTTGTCCTATATGATCTCCGTAGATGCTGTA